>VBGV01000319.1 GCA_005880755.1 Chloroflexota bacterium | reverse complement strand
AAAGTCCTGCAGAAGGTGCCGCAGCTGGAGCGGGCGACGATCGACGACCTGATGTGCGGCTGCGGCCTCCCGGCCGGTGAGCAGGGCTTCAACCTCGGCCGGGTGGTCAGTATTCTCACCCGTCTCGACGTGCCCGGCACAACCGTCAACCGCTACTGCGCCTCGTCGCTGCAAACCAGCCGCATGGCCTTCCATGCCATCAAGGCCGGCGAGGGCGAGGCCTTCCTCTCCATCGGCGTCGAGTGTGTCTCGCGTTACGTCAACGGCTTCGCCGACCAGCCGGATGCCCAGAACCCGCGCCTCAAGCGGGGAAACACCGAGGAGTATCCGGACATCTATATCGCGATGGGGGAGACCGCCGAGAACGTCGCCGACCTGAAGCAGGTGACGCGAGAGGAGATGGACCGGTACGCCGTCAAGAGTCAGACCCGTGCCGTGCAGTCGCGCGACGGCGGGTTCTTCGACCGCGAGATCATCCCCGTGCCACTGCCGAACGGTACCACGATGAGCCGCGACGACGGGCCGCGGCCCAACACCACGATGGAGGTGCTCGCCACCCTGAAGCCCGCCTTTCGGGAGAACGGGCGGGTGACCGCCGGCAATTCCTGTCCGCTTAACGACGGGGCGGCGGCGGTCGTCATCACCTCGGACCGCCGGGCGAAGGATCTGGGGCTCCGTCCGCTGGCCCGGATCGTCGCCACCGGGGTCTCAGCGCTGGAGCCGGAGATCATGGGCCTGGGCCCGATCGAAGCGTCGCGACAGGCGCTCAAGCGGGCCGGCATGTCGATCGCCGACGTCGATATCGTGGAAGTCAACGAGGCTTTTGCGGCGCAGGTCATCCCCTCCGCGCGGGAGCTCGGCATCGACCCTTTCAGCGACAAGCTGAATCCGCACGGCGGCTCGATCGCGCTCGGGCATCCCTTCGGCATGACGGGAGTCCGCATCCTTTGTACGTTGCTGAACGGCCTCGCCACTGAAGACAAGACGATCGGTCTGGAAACGATGTGCGTGGGCGGCGGACAGGGGATGGCGATGATCGTTGAACGCCTTCACTAGCGGCTAGCACGCAGCTCGTCTACCCCGTCGGCGGTACTCTTGCGTAATGCGACCCCTTCGGTATTCCATCAACGTCACATTGGACGGGTGCTGCGATCATCGTGAAGGGTTCGCAGACGAAGATTTGCATCGTCACGCGGCCGAGAACATCGGCCAGGCCGATGCCCCCCTCTTCGGCCGGGTGACTTACGAAATGATGGAGGCAGCGTGGCGGCCGCCGGTGCGGACGGGAGCGAGGCCTGATTGGATGGAACCCTTCGCCCGGACGATCGACGCGGCAAAGAAGTACGTCGTGTCGAGCACCCTGGACCGGGTCGATTGGAACGCGGAGCTCGTGCGCGGGGATCTAGGGAAGGCCGTTCAGCAGCTCAAGCGGGAGTCGGGTAAGGGACTGTTAATGGGAGGCTTGAAGCTCCCGCTGGCGTTGGCGGAGCTGGGATTGATCGATGAGTACGAGTTCGTGGTGCAGCCCAGGCTAGCGGGCCACGGGCCGACGTTGTTCGCGGGGCTATCGAAGCGTGTCGACTTGAGGCTCGTGAGCCGGCTGGAGTTCGGCTCGGGGGCGGTGGCGATGCGGTATGAGCCGAGAAGGTAGCCATTGGAAGCCGGGGCAAGCCAGGGACAGACGGGATGTTTTCCGCGAGGAAGTGGCCCCTCGGCTTCGCTCGGGATGACTATCCTCATCGGATAGTCAGATTTGCTACACTTCCCGTGAGGAGAAACCGAATGGCTTCCAAGATTATCGTGCGGAACCCGGCGATTCTCAGTGGTGAGCCGGTATTTCGCGGAACGCGTGTACCGTTCAAAGCGCTGACCGACTATCTGGAGCACGAACGGAGCCTGAGCGAGTTTTTGGAGGATTTTCCGAGCGTGACGCGTGAGGAGGCCATTGCGGCGCTGGAAGAGGCGAGAATCAGCCTGACAGCGGCCCTGAAATGAGGCTGCTGATTGATGAGTGCCTGCCGCAGAGGGTGAAGTTCTTGTTTGCAGAAGCCGGACACGATTGCCAAACGGTACGAGAAGCAGGATTGAGCGGAAAAGAAAACGGAGAGCTTCTGGCAGCCGCGGACAACAAGTTTGACGTCCTCCTCACCATCGACAACAACATTCGCCACCAACAAAGCCTAGCCGGGCGGAAAATCGCCATCCTGATTATCCGGCCTCTTTCCAGCGATCTGGAAGATATACGACCACACGTCCCAGAGGCACTAAGGGCATTACGGACGATCCAACCTGGTCAATTCGTGGAAGTCGGAATTGTTCCGTAGCGCGGTGCTACGAAACGCAAACGAGGGCGCCGGCTGGCCTGAATGATAATGGTTGGTGCGGCGGCCTTTCTGTCAGAAGGCGGACCCTACGGGAGCACGGGGCGGAGCTTGCCGGCGGCGAGATCTTTCAAGACGCGAAGGCGTCCGTCGAGTTCGGCGGGCGTCAGGCGGCCCTGGCGGTAGAGCGTGCGCAGAAAATCCGGGACCGGACGGTCGCCCTTGCGCGTGTTGCATTCGAGACAGCAGGAAACCAGGT
>VBGV01000318.1 GCA_005880755.1 Chloroflexota bacterium | reverse complement strand
TTCGAACAGGTCTTCTTCGGCCACTCGAGTTGTTAGCGTAAGTGGCCGTGTCGGGACAGGTGGTTCTCGTCTACGGCGACGCGCTGATGAAGCACCACCTGTCGGACGAGCATCCGCTGCAGCCGATTCGGGTGAAGCTCGCCGTCGAGCTGATCAAGTCGACGGGACTGATCGAGCTCAGCCACCTCCTCCCGCCGCGAGCAGCCACCGTCGAGGAGCTCGCGCTCGTCCATTCGCGCGACTACATCGAGCTCGTCCGCAAGCTCAGCGATCCGGCACGACGCCGTCAGGTTTCCGCCGAAGACGTCGACGCGGCCGGTTTTGCATCGGCCGACAACCCCATCTCCGACGAGCTGCACGAAGGCACGTCGCTGGTGGTCGGCGCCTCGCTGGTGGCGGCGGAGTCGATTCAAAGCGGCGCGGCTCTGCACGCCTTCAGTCCGTCCGGCGGGCTGCACCACGCGCATCGAGCGCGGGCGTCCGGCTTCTGCACCTACAACGACGCCGCGGTCGCGTGCCGCTGGCTGAAAGACCGCGGACACCGCGTCGCGTACGTCGACGTCGACGTGCATCACGGAGATGGGGTGGAGGGGATCTTCCAGAGCGACCCGGATGTGCTGACCATCAGCCTCCACGAGAGCGGGCGCTGGCTGTTCCCTGGGACCGGCTTTCCGGACGACGCGGGCGTCGGGCCTGGCCGTGGGTCGGTCGCCAACCTGCCCTTCGTCCCTTATACGTGGGACGAGCCGTGGCTCAGCGCGTTCGAGAAGGTCGTGCCGGCGATGCTGCGCCGGTTCAAGCCGACGGTGCTCGTGACGCAGGACGGCTGCGACACCCACTATCTCGACCCGCTGGCGCATCTGGCGGCCACGACCCGCATCTGGCCGCGCGTCGGGCGCTTGTTCCATGAGCTGGCGCACGAGCTGTGCGACGGACGCTGGCTGGCGCTGGGAGGAGGCGGCTATGCCATCCGCGAGGTCGTGCCTCGCGCCTGGACGCTTCTCTTCGCCGAGATGGTGGAGCGCCCCGACCTGGCGACCGACGTCGACGACCCCTCGGAGGTGGTGCCGAGCGCGGAGGCGCAGGAGCGGGTCTGGAGTGCTCTACGCCGGGACCTCAGCCGGCTGGGCGAGGTCCACGGAATGGATTTCGGCTAGACCGAGTAAGTCCTGAGGCAGCGCGTGCAGACGCGGGCGCGCACCGTCTTGCCGCCGATGACCACGCGGCCCATCTGGAGGTTGGGCAGGAACCTCCGGTTGACCCGGTTCTTCGCGTGGCTGACGTGATGTCCGTACTGCGGCGTCTTGCCGCAAATCGCGCACTGTTTGGCCATTGGGTTACCTTTCGCCTGGGCTAGCTTCGAATCAGAGAGCGCGCGGCACCGCAGGAACGCTTGCGCGCGGAGCCGAATTGTACCATGAGCTTTCTCATGGCCTCCAAGACGACGACGGCGCTCATCCAGTCGCGGCAGTGGGGCCGCATCGAGGTCTTTCCGTCTGCGGTGGCCGCCATCGCCGGCCACGCCGCCACGCGCTGCTACGGCATCAGCGGGATGGCCGGCCGTGGCCTCCGAGACGGCTTCGCGGAGCTGCTCCGGCGCGAGAACGTCGACAAGGGCGTGGACGTCGTCCAGGCTGACGATGGACTCGTCATCGACGTGTACGTCATCGTCCAGTACGGCATCCGGATCTCGGAGGTGGCGCACAACCTGCAAGAGACGGTGAAGTTCGAGGTCGAACGCTCGGTCAACGTGCCGGTGCTCAAGGTCAACGTCAACGTGCAGGGCGTTCGCGAAGAGCGGATCTGAGTGGTGGCCGCACTCAAGGCGACGGGCGTGGACGGACAGCTTTTCAAGCGAGCCCTGCTCGGCAGCCTCAGCTGGCTGGCCGCCAACCATGAGGAGGTAAACCGGCTCAACGTCTTCCCGGTCCCCGACGGGGACACGGGGACGAACATGCTCCTGACCCTCCAGTCGGCGGTCGAGGACGTCAAGGAATCGAACGCCGCCGAGGTGAGCAAGATCGCCAAGCTCGCGTCGCACGGCAGCCTGATGGGGGCGCGCGGCAACTCCGGCGTCATCCTCTCGCAGATCTTTCGTGGCTTCGCGCGCGCCGTCGAAGGCAAGGCCTCGCTCACGCCGGCGGAGCTCGCCGCGGGATTCGAAGAGGCGGCCAACGCGGCATACCGCGCGGTCAACAAGCCGACCGAGGGCACCATCCTCACCGTCGCGCGTGAGGCGGGTCGAGCGGCCGCCACCGCGGCGA
>VBGV01000355.1 GCA_005880755.1 Chloroflexota bacterium | reverse complement strand
ATGAACCTGATCTTCAACCATGCCGTAATGAAGTGGTCGCCGGACGCCGAGACCGCCAAGGCGATGCTTCTCGCCCTGATGGAGAAGGACCAATACCAGAAGTGGACCACGATCGCGGCCGGTTACAACGCAGGCCCATTCGACGCCTTCCACGGCGACCCCGTATTCAGCGGCGACCCCAAGCTGAAGGCGTTTCAGGATGTCGTGGCGCCGGGCAAGTGGCCGGGCTGGCCGGCACTGCCGAGCAAGAAGACGGCCCAGTCGCAGACGCAGTACATCGTGGCTGACATGTTCGCCAAGGCGCTGGCCAACGGTGGCGCAGGTGACATAGAGGCCGCGATCACAGCAGCCGAAACTTCGCTGAAGGCGATCTTCGAGAGGCCCTGACGGTAGGTAGCCTGGGCGCATAGGGATGGGGACCGCGACCCGGGCGGACGCGGTAACCGTCTGGCACCGGCGGCGCGTGCGGATCTACGACCGCGAAGCGCCGCTCGGGTATCTCCTGCTGGCGCCAACCCTTGTCGTCCTTGGAATCTTCCTGCTGTACCCCTTCTTGTTCGGGATCTGGCTTTCGATCACGGACTCGGAGCTCGGGAGCCTGGGCCAGTTCATAGGCCTCGGCAACTACCGTTTCGAGCTGCGCAACACCGACGGCGTCTTCTACGGAGCCGTCGTCAACACCTTCCTCTACACAGGGGTCACCACCGTCTTCAAGCTCGGCCTAGGGCTGGTCATGGCGCTCTTGCTCAACCAGGCCTTTCCCTTCCGGCGCTTCGTGCGGGCGGCCCTGCTTCTTCCGTACATCATCCCGACCGTGCTCAGCTACGAGGCCTGGAGGTGGATGTTCGACCCCACCTTCAGCGTCATCAACTGGCTCTTGGTGAACACGCACCTGGTGAACTATCCAGGACCCAACTGGCTCGGAGTGCCCGCCAACGCGATGGCGGCGCTGATGATCGTGAACGTCTGGCGCGGCACGCCCTTTTATGCGATCGCCTTTCTGGCCGGCATGCAGGTCATCCCGCTCGACCTCTACGAAGCAGCGCGGGTGGACGGCGCGACGCGCTGGCAGCAGTTCACCAACATCACGCTGCCCATGCTGCGGCCGGTGCTGCTGGTCGTCCTGCTCCTCTCCACCATCCTGACCTTTGCCGACTTCCAGGGCCCGTTCGTGCTCACCAACGGAGCCCCCTATAACAGCACCCAGCTGCTCTCTATCTGGGCCTACCAGTGGGGCATACCCGGGGGCGCCATCGGCCTGGGTGCCGCCATCTCGCTGGTGCTCTTCCCGCTGCTCACGATCGTGGTCGCCGGTGTGCTCTTCCTGCTTCGGAGGCCCGAGTAGATGGCCTCTGTGGCGCGGCTCAAAGCAGGCAAGCCGCGGACCGGCCGCGTCATCGGCGACAAGTTTGTCGGCCGTGCGATCCGCATCTACATTCCACTGCTCGCCTTGCTGGTCGTGACGCTGTTCCCGTTTTATTGGATGGCGGTCACGTCGTTCAAGTCGGCCTCCGAGCTGTTTGATTTCTCGGTCAGCCCGCTCTGGGTCCGGGAGCCAACCCTGGACTGGTACCGGCACCTGTTCACTCAAACGAACTTCCCGCGCTGGGCGTTCAACACGGCGGTGGTGGCGACCATCTCCACCCTCATCTCCCTCTTCTGCAGCATCCTGGCCGGCTAACGTCTGGCGCGGCACGCCCTTTTATGCCATCGCCTTTCTGGCCGGCATGCAAGTCATCCCGCTCGACCTCTACGAAGCGGCGCGGGTGGACGGGGCGACGCGCTGGCAGCAGTTCACCAACATCACGTTGCCCATGCTGCGGCCGGTGCTGCTGGTCGTCCTGCTCCTCTCCACCATCCTGACCTTTGCCGACTTCCAGGGCCCGTTCGTGCTCACCAACGGAGCCCCCTATAACAGCACCCAGCTGCTCTCTATCTGGGCCTACCAGTGGGGCATACCCGGGGGCGCCATCGGCCTGGGTGCCGCCATCTCGCTGGTGCTCTTCCCGCTGCTCACGATCGTGGTCGCCGGTGTGCTCTTCCTGCTTCGGAGGCCCGAGTAGATGGCCTCTGTGGCGCGGCTCAAAGCAGGCAAGCCGCGGACCGGCCGCGTCATCGGCGACAAGTTTGTCGGCCGTGCGATCCGCATCTACATTCCACTGCTCGCCTTGCTGGTCGTGACGCTGTTCCCGTTTTATTGGATGGCGGTCACGTCGTTCAAGTCGGCCTCCGAGCTGTTTGATTTCTCGGTCAGCCCGCTCTGGGTCCGGGAGCCAACCCTGGACTGGTACCGGCACCTGTTCACTCAAACGAACTTCCCGCGCTGGGCGTTCAACACGGCGGTGGTGGCGACCATCTCCACCCTCATCTCCCTCTTCTGCAGCATCCTGGCCGGCTACTCGCTGGCGCGGCTGCGTTACCGCGGCGCCGATTCCATCGGTTGGGGAATCTTCGTCACCTACCTGGTGCCGCCCACGCTGCTCTTCCTACCGCTGACCTTCGTCATCCGAGAGCTGCACCTGTTCAACAACCTTTGGGCGCTGATCCTCACTTATCCCACCTTCCTGATTCCCTTCTGCACCTGGATGCTCATGGGCTTCTTCAAGGGCATACCGCGCGAGCTGGAGGAGGCTGCCCTGGTGGATGGCGCCACCCGCATCCAGGCCATGGTTCGGATCGCGATCCCTCTGGCGCTCCCTGGCATCCTGGCCGCCGCCCTCTTCGCCTTCACCCTTTCGTGGAACGAGTTCCTCTACGCGCTGATCTTCATGAACGACAGCCTGGTCAAGACCATCCCGGTCGGCGTCACTCAGGAGCTCATCCACGGTGACGAGTTCTTTTGGGGCGAGCTGATGGCTGCAGCGCTTTTGGGGTCCGTCCCAGTTGCCGTGCTGTATTCGTTCTTCGTCGACTATTTCGTCGCGGGC
>VBGV01000354.1 GCA_005880755.1 Chloroflexota bacterium | reverse complement strand
CTTCTGGGCGGCATCGTGCGCGGGACACGTCCTGGACCTCTTCGAGTCGGCTCGGCCTGAGGACCCGCGACCGCGTCGCGCGATCGAACTCGGGCGGGCCTGGGCGCGCGGCGAGATCACCATGACCGAGGCACGCTCGGCTGGAGGCCATGCAATGGCCGCGGCCAGAGACCTGAGTGGGACAGCGCGCCATGCCGCGTTCGCTGCCGGCCAGGCGGCGGTCGTCGCACACGTCGCCGCGCACGAGCTCGGTGCGGCCGCCTATGCGATCAAGGCCGCACGTGCTGCCGCGCCGCAAGGAGAGGGCGAGAGCGCAGGGCGACTCGAGTGCCGGTGGCAGCGCGACCAGCTCCCGGAGGCGATTCGCGAGCTCGTACTCGACGACCAGCGGTTGCGGAACGACATCTGCTGGTCGGTGTTCGACTGCTGAGAGCGCGTCGGGGCGCCAGCACTGCCCCGTTGTCCAGGCAAACCTGAACGAGGAAGGTGAGCACGGAAGCTGTGCGCTGAGAGCGGCGAGGCACGTAGTGCTCCCCCAGAACCTGGTCCTGGCCGTAATGCGTGACGGCGTGGAAGCCGAGGTCTAACTCCTCGCCGGGGGGCGGACCGGCCCGGATCAGGGCGGCGGCGAGGGCCGCGTCCGGGTCGAGAAGGCCGGCGAGGACGTCGCGAATCCGGGTCCGGCGTTCACGACCAGGTCAGGTGCAGGGTCCGGGCCGGCCGCGACGGTGATCTCGCGGCAGGCGACGGTGGCGTGCGCGACGGCCGAGCCGACCCTGACCTCGTACGTCACCGGGCGGCGACGCGGCGGCCTGCGCCCTTGGCCGGCGACGCGCAGGGCAGGTTACGCACGATCAGGATCGTCCACCGCTGACCGGGAACCTCCGCGGCGCGCGCGAGACCGCAGAACTGGACGTACTCCCGTACGTACGACGCAATGCTACCCCGTTGATAAACAGAACGAAGTGTGCTTGTCTTTAGCAAGCAACGCGGATCCAGAAGGGGTCCGCGGCCGTTGTTCGGAGAGGTGACCACGACATGAGGTTGACGACCACGACCAACGTCTCGGTGGACGGCGTGATGCAGGGGTTGGGCGGACCTGACGAGGATCGCAGCGGCGGCTTCGAGCGCGGCGGATGGGCAATACCACTTCTCGACACCGAAACCGGCGACTATCTCAACCAGGTCTACGGCGGCGCGGCCGCGTTCCTCTTTGGCCGGCGGACGTACGAGATCTTCGCCGGCTCCTGGGGAGCGATGGCCGATCCGAGCACGAGCCCGATCGCCGCCGCGCTGAACAGCCGGCCCAAGTACGTGGCATCGACCAGCCTCGCCGATCCGCAGTGGGCGGGCACGACTGTCCTGCACGGCGACGTCGTCATGGCCGTTGGTGATCTGAAGGCGCATCAAGACGGCACACTGCTGGTGCCCGGCAGCGGTGCCCTCGTCCGATGGCTGCTCGCCAACGATCTGGTCGACCAACTCGACCTGCTCACCTATCCCGTCGTCATCGGCCAGGGCACACGACTGTTCCCCGATTCCGGTCCGGACGTCGCGCTCGACCTGGTCAACTCGCGGACCACTTCCCGGGGCATCACCATCCAGACCTATCGGCCTCTCGGGCGTCCGGAGTACGCAACGTCCACGGTCGACCCCGAACGCGTCATGCGCGACGCGACCTCGGGTCGGCGCAGCTAAAACACGCCCAAGATCCGTCCACGCCTCATCGCAGACCTAGCTGCCCGGCGCTCGACCTGGTGGTCTGGCGCTCCACATCACGACCCCGATAACCTGCGCCGACACGGCATGGTCGGGTGAGCCGACAGGGGGCGTCGTCGGGCGCGCCTCCAATTCTCTTTCAGGCGCTTTTTGAATACGCGCAGCCCGGTTCAAAACTTGTTCTGGATGGCGACCCCGAGCGGACTCGGGGGCGCAAATACCACCTGTCCTTCTCAAATACGTTTGAGACACTAGCGGGCTAAAGAAAACTGTAAGCCCATGCGTCCAAGTGGTTTTCAAGGTCACTGACCTGGCGGACGGCATGCCGCGGCACCCGGTCGCAGTAGGTGCGAAGCTGAAGCTCCGCTCGGGTTCGGACTGGCCAGGACAGCGTCAAAGCCCCGGACATCCGTTACCGATGTTAGCTTCGATTTAGGCGGGCACCTTCGAGGATGAGTGCCTTCAACGCGGACGCGTTGATGGCATCGCCCTCATGGAAATCGATGGCACGTACCGTCTTGCTGTCCAGACGCGTGTTGAACAGCCCCTTCGGATCCCTCAGCTGGGCACCCTTTGGAAACGTCAGCCTCACCGCGTTCTTGAGGACCTCGCCGATGCAGACGATGCCGTCGTGGGACCAGACGGGCACTCCCTCGGGGCGGGAGGGCTTCTTCCACTTCACCTCTTCGATTACGCCCGGGTCGGCGCCCCTGATGAGAGCCCG
>VBGV01000345.1 GCA_005880755.1 Chloroflexota bacterium | reverse complement strand
GGCCTCGGCGGCGAACCACTCCGATGAGTACTCGAGCTACACCGCACTCTTGACGACGAACTCGAAGGACCTGACGAACCTCTTGGGTCGCGCCTTCGGCAACACCGCGGCGACTCAGCTTGCCCAGGCGTGGAGCATTCAGAACGGTTACCTGGTGGACTATGCGATCGGCGTCGTGACGCATAACGACGCCAAAGCCAACGGCGCGATGTCCGGACTCGTCAACGGCTTCGCACCGCAGTTTGCCCAGCTGATCAGAGACGCGAGCCAGCTTCCGCTCGACTCCGTGACGCAGCTCATGAAGCAACAGATGCTCGAGGACAAGGCTTTCATCGACGACGTCTTCGCGCAGAGATACCCCGCCTTCTATCAGAACCTGCACACCGCCTATGCGCAGACCTCGCAGCTCGGGGACGCGCTGGCGACGCAGATCGCTCAGAAGTACCCCGACAAATTTCCGGGGGATCCCGCCGCGCAGGAGGTGGACACGCGGGTCGCCATGAATCTGCTGCTGCAAGAGCACTCCTACGTGGCGACGATGGCCACTGACGCCGTGGTGGCCGGACGGAGCGCCGAAAAGACGGCCGCGGCTGCCGCAATGGCGACGAACGCCGACAAACTGCGGGCCGCGGTCCCGGGCTCGAGAACGGGATTCGACAAGGTGTGGGCCGCAAGAGATGCCGCCCTTCTTGCCTATGCCTCGGGCGAAGCCGCCTCCAGGCCGGCGCTGACCGACACGTTCGTGCAGGAATTCGCCGCCCTGTGGCACGTCGACAAGTTGCCAGTGAAGGCCCAGGTCGACGCGACCATCAGGGTCATCGACCAGCAGCGAGCCAAATCCTCCAAGGCGCTGGCGGCGGCGGACCGCGCCGCGGCAACGGCGATGCAGCCGATCGCTGACTCAGCCGTCCAACGCTGAGGCGATTATCTCCAGGCCCGTGGCGGCTTCTTCGGGATTCAGCACGAGCGGCGGACTGATCCGGACCGCGCGAGTGCCCGCCGTCAGGAGGAGGAGGCCTCGCTCAAAGGCGGACTGAACCAGCCTGGCCGCATGCTCAGGGGTCTTGAGCTCGAGGGCCAGCATCAGGCCGAGACCGCGAACATCCGTGACGTCATCGTGCGTCGACGCGATCTCTCGCAGGCCATCCTGCATCTGCGCCCCGACGCGCGCCGCGTTCTCCATGAGCCCGTCCTCGAGCAGGTCGAGCGTGGCGAGCCCGGCCGCGCAGGCGAGCGGGTTGCCACCAAACGTGCTGCCATGCGACCCGGGTGGCCAGCTCATCTGCTCCGCGCGCGCGATGAAGGCGCCGAGCGGCAAACCTGACGCAATGCCCTTGGCAAGGCACACGATGTCGGGCTCGATGCCCCAATGCTCGACCGCCAGCAGGTGGCCCGTTCGCCCCATGCCCGACTGCACCTCATCTGCCACGAGCAGGATCCCGTGCTTCAACGTCAGCTCACGCAACCGTGGCAGGAAGTCGTCCGGCGGCACAAGGTAACCGCCCTCGCCCTGGATCGGCTCGACGAACACCGCAGCCACGCTCTCCGGTGGCGCGACCGTGGCGAAGAGCTCCTCGATCCGCTCGATGGTTTGGTCGGTCGTCACGCCGCGCGAGGCGGTCGGGAACGGTGCATGGAACACCGACGAGAGAAGCGGCGCAAATCGGCGACGCTGGCTTGCCTTGGACGCGGTCAGCGATAGCGCGCCAAACGTGCGGCCGTGAAACGCGCCGATGAACGCGATGTAGCTCGGCCGCCCCGTCGCATATCGCGCGAGCTTCATCGCACCCTCGATCGCCTCTGCGCCCGAGTTGGTGAAGAACACTCGCGCCGGCGTGCCCGGCAGGATTCTGTTCTCCAGGCGCTCGGCGAGCTCGATCTCGGAGCTGTAGTAGAAGTCGGTGCCCGACATGTGCAGGAATCGTTCGGCCTGCTCCTTGATCGCGGCGACGACTCGGGGATGCGAATGGCCAGTCGTGACGACGGCGATGCCGGCGGTGAAATCGAGGAAGCGATTGCCGTCGACGTCGGTGACCCAACAGCCCTGCCCGCGCTCCATGACGAACGGGTAAGCGCGCGTGAAGCTGGGCGACATCGCTTTCGAGTCGCGCTCGATGAGCGCGGCGGCCTTCGGACCGGGGAGCGGCGTTTTGATCTCAGGCCTCACGGGCGGGAAGCATAATGGTCAGGATGGCGAAGGCGAAATCGACCAAGGCATACAGACTGAGAGCGGCGACCCAGGACGACCTGAAGGCGATCATGGGCCTCTACAACTGGGCGGTGAACCAGACCTTCGCCACCATCGACTCCGAGCCCCTCGACGCCGAAGAGGCCCGGGCCTGGTGGGAGATGCACGGCAAGCGCTCCAAGCTCCTGGTCTCGGTGGATGACACCGGCGTCATCGGCTGGGCACGGCTGCTGCCCTGGAAGCAGCGAGGATTCGATGTGGT
>VBGV01000344.1 GCA_005880755.1 Chloroflexota bacterium | reverse complement strand
GGCCGAGCGCCGCGCGGGCCAGCTCCACGGGCCCGTCCAGCACCGCCGGGTCGCCAGGTCCGTTCGACAGCACCAGGCCGTCGGCGCCGCTCGCCTGCACGTCCGCCCACGTGGCGGTGTGAGGCATCACGACCACCCGGCAGCCTCGCTCGCGAAGCGAGCGCAGGATGTTGGTCTTGACGCCGTAGTCGACGACGGCCACGAGCAGGCCGGCGCCGTCGCTCCGCCGGCGGGTCCGCAGCTCGGGCGGCAGCGGCTCGAGCCACTCTTCCTGTTTCGTCCGCGAGGTCTCGGCGACCAGGTCCTGCTCCGCAAGCGGCGTCACGCGTTTCGCAGCGGCCACGAGCTCGTCGAGCCGTGCCTGTGTCGGGGCGGCGGGCTCATGGACCAGGACCGCCCGCTGCGCTCCGTTGATTCGGATATGCCGCGTGAGAGCACGGGTGTCGATCTCCGTGATCGCCGGCACGTTCCACCGTCGCAGGTACTCGTCGAGCGACGCTTCGCTCGAGTGATGGCTGGGCGCGGGGCAAGCCCAGCGCACGATCAGCGCGCGCGCCCACGGACGCGCCGATTCGGCGTCGGCGTCGCGCACGCCGTAGTTGCCCTGCAGCGGGTAAGTCATGCAGACCATCTGACCGGCATACGAAGGGTCGGTCAGCACCTCCTGGTAACCCGTCATGGCGGTGTTGAAGACGACCTCTCCTTGACCCAGCGCATCGGCCCCGAGCGGCACACCGACGAAGGAGCGGCCGTCCTCGAGCACGAGTACCGCAAACGCCTTCTCAGCCGGCAACGATCACCGCCTGGTCGATTCCGTCTTCCTCGGCCATGAGGACTTCGATCCGCTCTGAATCGGCGGTCGGGACGTTCTTGCCGACATAGTCGGGCCGGATCGGCAGCTCGCGGTGGCCCCTGTCGACCAGGACCGCCAGCTGGATCGCGCGGGGACGCCCGAAGTCCATCAGCGCATCCATCGCCGCTCGCGCTGTGCGGCCGTGATGGATCACATCGTCGACCAGCACCACGACCTTGCCGCCGATGTCGGGCAGGTCGCTTCCCGACCGGTGGCCGTCGTGCGGCCGGAGGTGCAGGTCGTCGCGGTGCAGCGTCACGTCGAGCCGGCCGAAAAGGACCGGACTCTTCTCGAGCGTGGTCAGGATCTGGGCGAGGCGCTGCGCTAGAACATCGCCCTTGCTGACGACGCCGACGAGCACCACGCCCTCGACGCCGCGATTGCGCTCCACGATCTCATGGGCGATGCGCGAAAGCGAGCGGCGGATCTGGTCGGCGTCCATCACCGTGGCTTTGAGGCGTCCTTCGGTGACGCTCACGACAGCAGCTTGTCCAGCAGGGCCATGCGGATGTGCAGGCCGTTGCGGGCCTGGCGGAAATACGCGGCTCGCGGATCCTCATCGACCTCGGGCGCGATCTCGTCGACTCGCGGCAGCGGGTGCATGAGGATCGCGTACTTGCGCATTAGCGTCATCGACGCCTTGTCCATCCGGTAGACGCCCTTCACCGCGTTGTACGCCTCGGGGTCCGTGAATCGCTCCTTCTGGATCCGGGTCATGTACACCACGTCGACGTCCGGCAGCACCGCGTTGAGATCGTCTGTCTCGACCCACGGCACATGGTGCTCGTCGAGATGCGCTTTCAGGTCGTCGCCCATCGCAACCTGGGGCGGAGCTACAAACCAGAGCTTGATGTCCTTGAACTTGCTGAGCAGGTAGGTCAGCGAGCGCACGGTCCGGCCGTTGGCCAGGTCGCCGACCATCGCCACACGGACGCCGTCGATCTTGCTGAGCTCGTCACGGATCGTGTAGAGGTCCAGCAGCGCCTGCGTCGGGTGCTGGCCCGGACCGTCACCCGCGTTGATGATCGGCACCGCGCTCACCGCTGCAGCGCGCTTGGCGGCGCCTTCCTCTTTGTGCCGCACCACAATGACGTCGGCGTATCCGCTGACGATGCGGATCGTGTCCTCGAGCGTCTCGCCCTTCGCCGCGGATGAGAATTCGCGGGCGTTGTCGGTACCCATCGTCGTCCCGCCGAGACGCAGCATGGCCGCCTCGAAAGAGAGTCGGGTCCTGGTCGAGGGTTCGTAGAAAAGAGCGGCCATCACCTGGCCCGCGAGCCGTCCAATGAAGTGGTGCGGCTCGCGCTTCATCTCCTCGGAGCGAACGAAAAGCTCTTCCAGGAGAGCGCGTGAGAACTGCTGACTCTCGACTACGTGACGGAGTCGGGACCCGACGGCCATGAAAAAACCTCCTTCCCAGGCTCACCGGCCCGGACTTAAAGGACTTCGGGCGAAAGTCTATCAACAACCGGTAACTTAGGCGGGCGATGAACAAGCGACCAGGCCAGGTGAGGGTCACGATCGAGACGGGCTACTGCTCGTTCTGCGGGCGACCCCGTAATCTCCGCCGTGAGGAGCACCAGCTCGGCACCCTGGTCCGCAGCATCGTTACGTGCGAGAGCTGCCACCGGACGCTGTCGAGCTCAGTCGGCGTCGCGTCCGCCGAACCGGCCGCCGCCGAGGAGCCGATCAAGGCGGCGTCGCCTGCGAAGGCCGAGGTTCCAGTCAAGGCGGCGTCGCCCGTCAAAGCAGCGACGCCCGCCAAGCCGAAAGCGCCCGCCAAGCCGACGCGCACCCCAGTCAAGAAGGCCGCCAAGGCCGCCGCCAGAGGCGGCAAACCGACGTCCACCGCGACGAGGCGAGCCACCAAGAAGAAGTGACCGAGGTGGCGGTCAAGGTCGATCGCCTCGAAAAGGATCTGGGGTCGAACAAGGTGCTGCGCGGCATCTCGTTCGAAGCGCACTCGGGCGAGATCTTCGGGCTCCTCGGACCGAACGGCGCGGGCAAGACCACGACGCTGCGGGTGATCTGCACCCTCCTCTCCCCCGACGCCG
>VBGV01000343.1 GCA_005880755.1 Chloroflexota bacterium | reverse complement strand
GTTTGACGAAATACGAAAGGTTCGTGATGGCACCGATGCCGTTCAAGCCGCACAGGACGAGAACAACCCAGAACATCCACCTCCAACCGAGGTAGCTGCCAAGTGCCGCAACCAACCCAAGTATCGAGACCACCACCACCGTCGCCCAGCCGATGAAGATCGCGAAGGACACGACGGTCTCCGGATCGGTGCCCTGGGGAAGGTTTCCCTGCGCCTGGATGACCTTGAGCATGGAGTCATGGTTGATGTAGAGCGCGGCCGTGAAGATCGACAGAAGGACCTGTGCCGCGAAAAAGCCCGCGCTCGCAAGTTGCATGGGTCGTGTCCACGGAGTCGGCTCGCGCGCTCCTATAGGGATCGGCACCCACTGCTGGCCGTCCCATCGGAATTGACCGTCGGCCGAGACCTGGCCGACCGCCGCGCTCGGGTTCTGGCTCAAAGCGGCAATAGGTTAAACCGCGAAGACGTCGGCTACACAAGGTAGCCAGCGGCGGGGGCGACCCGGACTGGGCTTCCGACCGTTGAGGTACTGGACGTTTGTAGAGACGTAACCGAAGCCGCTAGCAATCTGGGAGGGTCCCATTGCCTGTACACCCGCCGGTGCAGCAGCAGATCAAGGGATGGTTCGACGCCGTGCTGGCGCTCGGCCTCAAGGTCAAGGACCGCGAGGCGAGAGCCCACAACCTGCGCGTCGCCAGGCTTTGCGTGCACATCGGGCGCCAGATGTCGATGAGCGCGTACGAGCTCAGGGTGCTGGCTCGAGCCGGCCTGATGCACGACATCGGCAAGCTCGCCATCCCCGACGAGGTGCTGGGCAAACACGCGGCGCTGGACGAATCGGAATGGAACCTGATGCGCACGCACCCGGAGATGGGCCTGAACTTGCTCGACCGAGCAGGCCAATCGAGTCGCGAAACACTCGCCGTGCTCTACCACCACGAAAGGCTCGACGGAAGCGGTTATCCCTACGGTCTCAAAGCGGAAGCCATCCCGATCGAGGCGCGCATCGTCGCGGTTGCCGACACGTACGACGCGCTCACCTCCGACCGGCCATACCGCAAGGCATGCACCCACGCGGAGGCGCGTCGAGTGTTGACCGAGGAAGCCGGGCCGCGCCTGGACTCGAGAGCGGTGTCGGCCCTGTTCATGGCGCTCGACGACCGGTTCGGGACCTTCGAGGTCGCGCCGAGGCCCGCCCTGGCTTTCTAGCGTCACGCGGAATCCTTCACCATGAAAAGGTGAAGTTCGGCGTCGCGATCTTTCCCACCGACTACGCGATCTCGATGACCGAGCTCGCGCCGGCGGCGGAGCAGATGGGCTTCGAGTCCCTGTGGGTCGCCGAGCACTCCCACATCCCGACGAGCCGGCTTTCGCCATGGCCCAGCGGGGGAGATCTGCCCAAGCACTACTGGCACACGATGGACCCCTTTGTCGCGCTCACGGTGGCGGCTCTCGCGACCAAGACGATCCGCGTCGGGACCGGCATCTGCCTGCTCATCGAGCGCGATGCGATCCACACGGCCAAAGAGGTGGCCAGCGTGGACCTGGTTTCGAACGGCAGGTTCATCTTCGGCATCGGCGGGGGGTGGAACCGCGAAGAGATGGCTGACCATGGCACCGACTTCAGCACCCGCTGGAAGCTCCTGCGCGAGAAGGTCGAGGCGATCAAGACCATCTGGACCGAGGACGTGGCCGAGTATCACGGCGACATGGTCGACTTTGGACCCATGTGGGAGTTTCCGAAGCCGGTCCAGAAGCCGCACCCGCCGATCATCCTTGGCGGCAGCGGGCCGAAGATCCTCGAGCGGGTGGTGCGTTACGCCGACGGCTGGATGCCCAACCGCGGACGGGTTATCGAAAGGATTCCCGAGCTGCAGGAGCTGGCCCAAGCCGCCGGCCGCGACCGAATCCCGGTGACCTACTACCCGAAGGCGAGCGCGGATGAGATCGAGCGGCTGGCTGCCGCAGGCGTGGACCGTCTGATCTGGTACGTGCCGCCGGACGGCCGGGACGCTGCGCTCAAGAAGCTGGACGAGCTCGGTGAGATGGTCCGTCCTTATCTAAAGGACGAGCTACTGGCGTAGGTCTCGGGCCAATCTCGGCGAAGTTGTCGACGTATCGCTGCACGTCCTCGATCGAATGCTGCACCGAAAGCGTCCAGTTCTCCTCCGCGCCGGGCGCCATCAGCACGCCCCAGTTGGACTGATACAGCCAGCTGAGATAAGCGAATGATTTGTCGATCTCGAGGTAATCGCGATAGTTGCGCACGCGCCGCGCGCGGTACGTGACCCCGCCGCGCGCCGCGAGCGTGATCACGTGGAAGGGCCACCTTGCCGTTGACGATCGCGAGGGTGGCACCCGCCACCGGCGGGCCTCCTTGCACTTCTTACCGGCCGGGCATCTGACGCAACCACAGGCTGCCGGCCGACATGATCCCTCCAACGAACAGAAGGATTGAGCCGAATGCGCCCACAAAGGTTCCTGCCTGAAGCTGCCCGTACGAAGCGCCTGCCGCCGCATAGCCAACGACCATCATCAGTGTCTGGGCTCCCAACACCACGAGCGCACCAGACGCAAATGCTCGAGCGGTGCGGTTGGCCGACGCGATGATCAAGACCGATGCGGCCAACGCGAACAGGATCACCAGGATCGGCTCGAAGGCGTTGCCCCATGCGCCGGGGAAACCACCGTTGAACACCGACGGCCACGCCGATTCGCCCGCTGCCATCTCACCCGTGTAGTGCACGTACGGTAAGAAGCTCCCGGCCAGGACGAGCGACGCCGCGATGATGGCGACGATGGCGCCGGCCGTCGCCAGCCAGGACCTCGGCGAACTCGCGATCGCAATCGCCGGATCAGGAGACGCGCCCGACGGCAGCCATCGCACTCCATCCCAGCGCCAGAAACCGTCAGGCGACAGGGAGCCTTGAGCCAACGGTTCCACGGCCCATTTGTAGCGCAAGCCGCGCGACAATGTCGACTGATGGCGAAGCTCGAGACTGATGTCGCGCGAGCCACAACGCTTCCCTCCGAGGTCTATCTCGACCCGGCCGTCCTCGAGCGCGAGAAGGACCGGATCTTCGGCCGCACGTGGCAGCTGGTCGGGCACCGCAGCGAGCTCGCGCGACCTGGCGACTTCAAGCCGGCGACGATCCTCGACGAGCCGATCCTCCTGACCCACGCCCAGGACGGCAAGCTGCACGGCTTCTACAACGTCTGCCGGCATCGCGCCGCGGAGGTGGTGACGACCCGCGGCAACCGCAAGTCTCTGCAGTGCGGCTATCACGGCTGGGTGTACGGCCTGGATGGAAGGCTGCAGACAGCGCGCGAGATGGAAGGGACCCAGGATTTCGACCAGGCGGATTTCGGCCTGGTCCCCATCCGCGTGGATACGCTGGGGCCGTTTGTGTTTGCCAATCTCGATCCCCAGGCCGCCCCGCTTGCGGATTGGATCGGCGCGATACCCGAAGAGATCGCGAAGGCCGGCTACGACATCGAGTCGATTCGCCTCATCGAGCGGCGCGACTACGACATCGCGTGCAACTGGAAGGTTTACGTCGACAACTACCTCGAGGGTTATCACCTTCCCATCGCGCACCCAGCCTTGTTCAAGGAGCTCGAGTACGACAACTATCGCGTCGAGACCTTCCGCTATTACTCGAAGCAGCACGCGCCGATTCGGGAGCTGAAACCCGGTGAGGTACCCGGCCGCGACAGGCGTTACGTCCGGATGCCGGGCGCGGAGGAAGACGCGCTCTACTACTGGATCTTCCCGAACACGATGCTGAACATCTACCAGGACAACCTGAGCACCAATGTCATCCTGCCCGCCGGCCCGGGCCGCACGCTGACGATCTTCGAGTGGTATTTCGCCGAGCCGGGCACCGGCGCCGGCTGGGAATCAATGCAGCAGACCATCGCCTTCTCGGACGAGATCCAACAGGAAGATATCGCCGTCTGCGAGCAGGTGCAGCGCGGGCTGCGTTCGCGCTCGTATAGCCGCGGGAGATTTTCAGCCCTGCGTGAGAACGGTGTGCATCACTTCCAGTCCCTGGTCACGGAGTTCCTGAACCGGGCTTAGCCGCCTGCACCGGCAGCGTGAATCGGAAGTCAGCCCCCGCGCCGGGTTCGCTGTCGACCCAGATCCTGCCGCCATGCATCTCGACGATCTGTCGCGTGATGGCCAGGCCGAGCCCGGTCCCCATGATCTTGCTGGTCGTCTTCTCGTAACGCTCGTAGCGGCTGAAAAGGCGTTGTGCGAAGTCAGGCGCGATGCCGATGCCGTGGTCGCGGACGCTGACGTCGACGTGATCTTCCCGAGCGACGCTGCTGACGGTGATCTCGCCGCCTTCAGGTGAGTACTTGATCGCGTTGCTGAGCAGGTTGGCCATGACCTGCGCGATGCGGTCCGGGTCGCACTGCACGACTGGTTTCGCCGGGTCGAAGCTGCAGACGATGCTGTGTCGCGCGCTCGATGCACGCGCCCTGTCCACCGCGTCGTCGAGCAGGTTGTTGATGTCGACCGCCTGCGGCTGCAGCACGAGCCGGCCGGCCTCGATGCGGTCGAGGTCGAGGATGTCGTTGATCATTCGGTTCAGGCGATCCGCGTCTTTGTTGATGTCAGCCGCGTAACCCTTGGCCTCCTCGAGCGAGACGTCCTCGTCGCGGATCATCTCGCTGAATCCGGAGATGCCGACCAGCGCGGTCCGAAACTCGTGGCTGACCAGCGAGACGAACTCGCTCTTCAAACGGTTCAGGCGCTCGAGGCCGGCGAGGTGCGCGGCGGCCGATTCGTTGGCGGCGTGTTCTGCATCGGTGTCTTCGTACATCGCGAGGAAGTAATCGATCCGACCCGCAGCGTTGCGCACACCGGTCGCGCTCCAGTGCAGCCACACCTCAGTGTTGTCGGCCCGGATGGCGCGGCTGTCCGACTCGACCGTGTCCACATCGCCTCGCCACAGCGGCTGAAAGATCTGAAAGACGCGCGAGAACTCGTCGGGGTGCAGGAACCTGGCCACAGGCGTGCCGACCATCTCCTGGGCCCCGATCCGCAGCAGCGCCGCCATGCGTGGGTTGACGTCCACGATGTTCATGTCAGGACCGACACGCGCGATGCCTAGGGGCGCGTGCGAGATGATCTCGTCCAG
>VBGV01000291.1 GCA_005880755.1 Chloroflexota bacterium | reverse complement strand
TTCCCGCCGTGCCGCTGCTGGCGGCGGCGATCGCATTCACGTGGACGCTTCGGGGAGAGCTGCAGCGCATCTACGGAATGACCGGTTCGGCGTGGGACCTCGCGTACGACCAGCAGGTGATCTGGAACATCTCCCAGGGCCAGGGCTTCTACACCAGCTTCGCGCGGGCGAATTTCCTCGGCATCCACCTCGAGCTGATCTTCACCGTGCTGGCCGCGGTCGAGAGGTTCTGGCCGAGCCCGACGGTCCTCCTCATCTTCTCTTCGGCGGGACTCGCCGCCACGGCCCCCGCCGCGTACCTGTTCTTCCGCGCCCTCCTGCCCGCCGACCGCGCGGCGTCGCCCTGGCTGGGCGTCGCGCTTTCGGCGCCGGTGCCCTTCTGGGCCGCGACCCAGGAGGCCGCCCGCGACTTCTTCCACCCGGAGAACATGGCGCTGGCCTTCGCGCTGCTAGCGGCGTGGGCCGGCGTCCGCGGCCACCGCGTCGCGATGTGGCTGTTCTGCCTTCTCACGCTCACGTGTAAGGAAGACCAGGTCTATACGGTCGGCGTGGTCGCGATCCTGATGTCGGCCTACGGCGCCCCGCACGTCAAGAAACACTGGCGCTTCGTGCTGTACCTCGCGGCGGCGTGGTTTCTCATCGGCACCGGCATCCTCCAGCAGCATTTCCGCAACGGCGGCTACACGGACTTCGTCTACTACAGGTGGCTATTCGGCCTGGACCCGAACATGCCAGTGACGCCGCTCACGGTTGCGGAAGCGGCGCTGCGTCCGGGAGCTTTGCTCATCGTCGCCGCGATCATCGCCTCGATGTTCGCCCTGCCCTTGCTCGCGCCGCGATGGCTGCTGCTGGCGGTCCCTCCGTATCTCGCCAACGTGCTCAGCGGCCATACGCCGCAGAACGTGCTGCACCTGCACTACGTCCTGCTTGTGATGTTTCCGCTCATCGTGGCGGGCGGCATCGGCGCGCGGAAGTTCCTCGAGATGCGCTCGATCAAGCCGGCGGTCGCGTTGTGCGCGATGCTGCCTGCGCTCATCCTGGGTTGGGGCACAGGTAAATTTCCGCCGGCCCTCGGCGCCGACGCCTCGCTTTATTCCAATCCGAACCTGGTCGCTCAGCTGCGAACCGCGACCTCGATGATTCCGCCGGACGCGCCGGTCAATGCCGATGACGGGTTGACCGTCTGGCTCGCCAACCGACACACGATCAACGACTTCCCCGACCGCCTCGACGGGAGCTGCTACGTCGTGATCGACCAGGAGGCGTACCTCTCCGGTCCGACGAATCCCGCCCAGCGCCGGCAGGCCCTCGAAGCCCTGCCAACGAGCGGCCGGCGGATGCTGTACGACGACGGCCGCTTCCAGGTCTGGAGCCCGGTCGGGGACTAATTGACAGACGTCCTCCCCATTCATGGGGAGGTGGCCCGAAGGGCCGGAGGGGCCACGCCGTACCCTTAACGGTTACCCATGGCGATCGCAACTTCTGTCCGAGAGCGCCTCGATCAGCTGTTCCAACAGCGGATCGCGATCTTCGACGGGTCGATGGGCGTGATGCTGCAGCACAAGGGACTCAGCGACGAGGACTTTCGCGGCGAGCGTTTCCGCAACCACCCCAAGCCGCTGCGCAACAACAGCGACGTGCTGTGCCTGACCCAGCCCGAGCTCGTGACGCAGGTGCACCGCGAGTACCTGGAGGCGGGCGCGGACATCATCACCACCAACACCTTCACCGCGACTCGCGTCTCGCAGGCCGACTACGGACTCGAGAAATTCGTGTACGAGATGAACCTCGCCGGCGCGCGCCTGGCACGCAAGGCCGCGGACGCATTCGAGAACCGCTTCGTCGCCGGGTCGCTGGGTCCGACCAATGTGACGCTCTCGCTGTCACCCAAGGTCGAGGATCCCTCGTATCGCGAGGTCACGTTCGACGAGCTGCGCGAAGGCTATGCGGAGGCGGCGAGCGCACTGAAGGAGGGCGGCGTCGACATCCTGCTCATCGAGACGGTGTTCGACACGCTGAACGGCAAGGCCGCGATCGCCGCCGTGAAGGAAGTCGCGCCGGAGATCCCGCTCTTCGTCTCCGTCACCATCGTCGATCGCAGCGGCCGCAACCTCTCCGGGCAGACGGTCGAGGCGTTCTGGACCTCGGTCGAGCACGCCCAGCCGTTCGCCGCCGGGGTCAACTGCTCCCTCGGCGCCACCGAGATGCGCCCGTACGTCGAGGCGATGTCCCGTGTCGCGCCGGTCTACGTCACTTGCTACCCGAACGCGGGCCTGCCCAACGCCTTCGGCGGCTACGACGAGCAGCCCCCCACGACAAGCCGGCTGCTCAAGGAGTTTGCAGAGGCAGGTTTCCTCAACGCCGCGGGCGGATGCTGCGGCACGGGCCCCGAGCACATCCGCCAGATCCGGGAGGCGATGGCCACCATCCCGGCGCGTCAGGTACCCAAGCTCGAGCCCAGGCCTCGATTCAGCGGCCTGGAGCCGTTCGAGATCAGCCCGGACTCGGGCTTCGTCGTGATCGGCGAGAGGACCAACGTCACCGGGTCGATCCGGTTCCGCCGGCTCATCGAGTCGGGCGACTTCGCGGGCGCGGTCCAGGTCGCGCTCGAACAGGTGCGAGGCGGGGCAAACCTGCTCGACGTGAACATGGACGCCGACCTCCTCGACTCCGAGGCCGCGATGGTGCGGTTCCTCAACCTCATCGCGACGGAGCCCGAGATCGCCCGGATCCCGGTGATGGTCGACAGCTCGAAAATCAGCG
>VBGV01000286.1 GCA_005880755.1 Chloroflexota bacterium | reverse complement strand
CGCCCTGGCGTTTGGCAACTTCTACCTCCACGTCCAGCTGCTTCGCGGCCGCCCCGCGCTCGACAACGTCGTCTACGGAGCCAGCATCGCGGACATAGCAGTCGTGACCGCCCTCGTCCTCGTGCAGGGCGGCTATCCGTCGCCGGTGTTCATCTTCTACTTCGCCGCCATCGTCGGCATCTCGGTGGCGTTCCCGACCGTGGTGACGGCCGGCTACACCGCCCTCGTCGTCGGCGTGTACGGGGTCATCAGCCTGGCCACCGCCACCACCGACGAATACCCCGCGGTGTTCATACGCCTGCTCACCATCGCCGCCGTCGCGGTGTGCGGCAACCTCTTTGCCCGCCACGAGGCCGAGCGGCGTGCGGAGGCGATCCGCAGACACACCGAAATGCTCGATGAGATCGAGCAGAAATCCTCAACAGGAGGTCAACCCGATGTCGAACACTCGTGAAGTCCGCACCGCGAAGCAAGCGGAGGAGGAGGACGTCTTCTTCGGCCAGACCGTGATCATGTGGGCGCGGTGGAGCGTCATCGTGGCGGGCATCGCGCTCGTCCTGTGGACGTCGACCAACGTCGCCCTGCTCACCCAGACGATGCCGTTCTTCCTGGTCCTCATGGCCGTCAACTTCTTCCTGCACGGCCGCTTCGTGATGGGAAGCCCGCTCAACCGCACCGTCGTCACGGTGGCCAGCGTGATCGACGTCGTGCTGATCACGGCCATCGTCGTCCTGTGGCCTGGCTCGCACGGACTGAACAACCAGTTCTATGTGCTGTACATGCCGGTCGTCTTCGCCTTCGCTCTTGTCTTCACCCGAAAGATCGAGGTCGCCTACACGGTCTTCGCGATCCTCGCCTACGCGGGCGCGTGCGTCCTCACCGGGACCGTGCCCTTCGACCTCGGCAACGAGGACAAGATCCTCGTCATGCGGCTGATCGTCATCGCCGCAATGGGATTTCTAGGCAACTACTACTTCCGCATCCAGCGCGACCGGCTCGCGCGGGCATCGAAAGGCGCTACGAGATGGGCATCCTCGACCGCATCGCGCGTCTGATGAAGGCGAGCGCGACCGCCGCGCTCGCTCCAGCCGCCGATCCACGGGTGACCCATCTCACCTCACACCAGAAGCAGCGGGCGCTCCTCAACCAGGTCGTGATGGCCGGCCAGGAGGTCACCGCCGCGAAGGAACGCCTGCGGGCGGCCGCCGAATCGGTCCGCGCCAAGCTGCCCGCGATGGAGGAGCAGGCCCGTCAGGACCTCAAGCAGGGGCGCGAGTCGATGGCGCGGCTCGCCCTCCAGCGACGCCAGGTGGTGATCAACGAGCTGCAGACGCTCGAGCGCCAGCTGGCGGAGGTCGAGAAGGAGGAGGGCGCCCTGTCCATGATCGAGCAGCGCCTTTCCGGTCAGATCGAGGCTTTCGCGGCGCGGCAGGAAGTGATCAAAGCGCGCTTTTCCGCCGCCGAGGCGCAGGTCCGGATCAACGAGGCGATGACCGGCGTCTCGCAGGACTTTGCCGACCTGACCGCCACGCTGCAACGCGCCGAGCAGACCACCGAAGAGATGCAGGCCCGTGCGAATGCGATCGACCGCCTGGTCCGGGAAGGCGACCTGGAGGCGATCAGCTTTGCGGCCGGCTCCGACGCGATCGACGCGCGCTATCAGTCGCTGGACGCTGACGCGGACGTCGAACGGCAGATGGACGCGCTGCGCGACCTCGACCGCTAACCCGTGACGCTGATGTGGTCGATGCGGTCGGCCACCAGCTCGAATCCGTGATGGAGCCGGCGATAGTAGGTCGGCCGCGACATGTGGAGCCGCTCCATGATCAGCTCGTGGCTGCCGACCCGCCGCACGTAGTAGTCGAGCAGCAGGTGGCCTGACTCGGCGTCTCGGGGCGAGGCCGACGCCGCCAGCTCGCCGATCACGTCGACCAGCAGCGCGCGCAGCTCGACGGCGGCCGACTCGCTTTTCGACACGCCGGGCAGGCGGGCCAGGGGACTTCGTCCCAGCGCCTCCGGGGTCCCCAGGTCGTCGAGCGCTGCCCTGACCAGGTGCTCCCGCGCGGCCCGGTCCGGATCGAGCGTCCAGCGCTCCTCGCTCGGCGCGTCCATGAACACGGCGTACGGCTCGACCACCGCCGCGGGCAGGCCTGCCCTCAGCACGCGGCCCATGAGCCAGCTGAGCATCGTGCACGCGATGATCGCCCCCGCCCACAGCGAGGCTCCCCAGGTCGTCCCGCCGGGCAGCAGCGAGATCTCGGCCATGTAGGCGAAGGCATACGTTCCGCCGATCACCGCGCACAGCGAGGC
>VBGV01000051.1 GCA_005880755.1 Chloroflexota bacterium | reverse complement strand
TGAGCGCGTTCGGGTCGACCTCTTTCATCGCGTCTCTGCCGAAAGTCAGGTGCGGGGGTTTCTTGAACTGAATGCGTATCTCGGTGACGCGCTTGGGCAGCCGCTTGCCGGCGCGGATGTAGAACGGCACGCCGGCCCAACGCCAGTTGTCGACGAACAGTCGCAGCGCCGCGAAGGTCTCGGTCTGCGAGTCCTGCGCGACGTCGGGCTCTTCGCGATACCCCGACACCTGCTCGCCCAGAACCCAGCCCTTGGCGTACTGGGCCCGGACCGTCGATTGCTCGATGTCCTCGCCGATCAACGGCCGGATGGCGCGCAGCACCTTGACCTTCTCGTCGCGCACCGCATTGGCCTCGAAAGCCAGCGGGGGCTCCATCGCGGTCAGGCTCACCAGCTGCATCGCATGGTTCTGCACGATGTCGCGCAGCGCACCCGTCCGGTCGTAGTAGCCACCGCGATTTTCGATTCCAATGTCTTCGGCCGCTGTGATCTGCACAGAGTCGATGAGGTTTGCGTTCCACACCGGCTCGAAGATCGCGTTGGCGAAACGGAACGCGAGGATGTTCTGAACGGTCTCTTTGCCGAGGTAATGGTCGATGCGGTAGACAGAGTCCTCAGAGAACACCTTGTGCAGCGTCTCGGTGAGCTCGCGCGCCGACTTCAGGTCGAGCCCGAACGGCTTCTCGATCACGATGCGGCGGAAGCCCGGGCTCGTGTTGAGACCCGCGGCCTGCAGCTGCACCGTGATGAGCTCGTAAGTCTGGGGTGGCGTGGCGCAATAGAAGATGCGGTTGCCGGGGATCAGGCGCGTGTCGTCGAGCGCCTGCAACTTCGTCGCCAACACCTTGAAGTCTTCGAGCCTGCTGAAGTCCACCTTGACGAACGAGAGAGAATCCAGCAACGCGGCGAGCACGCGATCGTCGATCGGCTGGGTGCGCGAGAACTCGTGGATCTTGTCCGACGCGTGCTTGCGGAACGCCTGGTCGGTGAGGTCGTCCCTCCCCGTCCCCACCACGGCGAAACCCGCGGGCAGGGAGCGCTGCTTGGCCAGGTTGTACAGCGCGGGCAGCAGCTTCCGGCCGCTGAGATCGCCCGTCGCGCCGAAGATGACCATCACCGCCGGGTCGGCGACGCGATAGTCATGGAGGCCCTCGGCGAGGGGGTTAGGGGCTTCCTCGACCCTCACTTCTCGGACGCGGCATCCTTGACCACGGCGTGGCCGCCGAACTGCTGGCGCATCATCGCCAGCATCCGGTCGCCGAATGTGTTTTCCATCCGGCTGCGGAAGCGCGCGAACAGAGACTCCGCGATGACCGGCGTCGGCACCGACTCGTCGATCGCCGCCTCCACCGTCCAGCGACCCTCGCCCGTGTCCTCCACCCAGCCTTTGATGCCTGCGAGCTCAGGGTCCTGGGACAGGCCGCGCGCGATGAGGTCGAGGAGCCACGAGCGCACCACGCTGCCCGTACGCCAACATTCGGCGATGGCTTGCATGTCCATGCCCGGGAAGGATTTGGACATCTTCATGACCTGGAAGCCTTCGGCGTAGGCCTGCATCAGGCCGTACTCGATGCCGTTGTGGACCATCTTCACGAAGTGCCCCGACCCCTCGGCTCCGGTGCGGACGAGACCACCGTCGTCGGGCGCGAGGTCTTTCAGGATCGGCAGGCAGTGGTCGTAGATCTCCTGCTCGGCGCCGACCATCAGGCAGTAGCCGAACTCGAAGCCCCAGATCCCACCCGACGTCCCAGCGTCCATGTAGTGCATCCCCTTCGCCCTGACCCTGGCGCAGTCGTCGAGTGCGACCTTCCAGTTGGTGTTGCCGCCGTCGACGATGATGTCGCCCGGATCGCCCAGCTCGATCAGCTTGTTGATCGCCTGGGTGGTCGGATCCCCGGCCGGGACCATGATCCACATGATCCTCGGTCGCTCTTTGAAGCCGACGACAAACGCCTCCCAAGTGTTGGCGCCCGCCGCGCCCTGGTCGGCGTGCCGCTTGACCGCGTCCGCGGAGAGGTCGAACGCAACCACGCGGTGGCCGCGCTTGAGGAGACGCAAGGTCATGTTGCCGCCCATGCGACCAAGGCCGACGATGCCAATTTCCATCGCTACTTGACCGCCTGCCTGACGGCCGTGACCAGGGCGCGCCATCCGGCCGCCGGGTCACGACCCAGCGTCACCCTCACCACCGGCAATCTCCGCGAGGTGAGCGACTGCAGGTCGCCGATCGCCTGCGCCTGCTTGAGCACCGAGAAGCTGTAGGGCTGACCAGGGATCGCGACATCTTTCGTGTCGTCCTGGACGATCTGCAGGAACAGTCCTGTCTTGGGGCCGCCTTTGTGCAGCTGGCCCGTCGAGTGGAGAAAACGCGGTCCGTAGCCCGCCGTGGTGGCCACCTTCTTGCTGTCCCGGACGGCTGTGCGGATGGCGGCGATGGCCGCCTCCGAACCCGGAGTTCGCGCTGTGTACGCCATGATCGCGAAGTAGGCGCCCTTCTTAGCCCGCTTGAGGAGCGACGCGAGGGCCGGCTTCGCTTTCGACGTCGCAACCGATTCGACGGACGGCAGCTTGCCGCGGCTCTTGAAGGTCGCGAGCACCTTCTTGGTGTTGTCCTTCGACTCCTGCACGTTGGGCTGGTCGAAGGCGTCGATGCCGAGGATCGCGCCCGCGACCGCGGTCGCCACTTCCCACCGGAAGAACTCACCGCCCAGGTCCAGCTTGTCGCGCAGCGTCAGGGTCACCACCGGGTGGCCCGCCTTCTCCAGCGCCTGCACGGCACGGTGCGGCGGGTCGGCCTCCATGCGGATGTACACGAAGAGGCGGTCGTCCCCGTAAACCGCCGGCCTGCCCAGCGGCTCGCCCTCGATGGGAATGATGCCCTTGCCTTCTTTGCCCGTGGATTCGGCGATGAGCTGCTCGACCCAGTAGCCGAAGGTCGCGACCTTCGGCGAGGTGATCAGTGTCACCTTGTTCCGGCCCTGAAGCGCAAGCCGTCCCATCACGCCGCCGAGCCACACGCCTGGGTTGGCCTCGACCGGGACCGAGTCTGCGCACGAGTGCTCCATCTCGATCGCGCGCTCGAGCATCTCCTGCACGTTGACGCCCATCAGCGCGCCCGGCACGAGGCCGAAGTAGGACAGCGCCGAGTGCCTCCCGGCCCCTCCCCCCGGCTTCGCCGGGGACCTCCCCACAAGTGGGGAGGACTTCATGACCTGCTCCCAGAAGTAGGCGAAGTGCGAGAGGGTCTCGGTCGTCTCGCCGGATTTGGACGCGACGATGAAAAGCGAGCTCTGGATCTTGATCTTCGACCGCACGCCAAGGATCGTTGCCGGGTCGGTCGTGTCGAGAACATGCAGCCGGGGATGGCCTTTGACCGCGCCGAATGTGTTGCGAAGCACGTCGGGGCACAGGCTCGAGCCGCCCATTCCAAGCAGGACGACGTCGGAGTAATCGCGTCCGTCTTTGCCCAGTGCGGTGAACTCGTCGGACTTTTCGAGCATCTTGTCCGCGACGTCAAGCCATCCCAGGCGGTCGTGGATCTCCTGCCTCTTGGCGGGGTCGGCGCTCCAGAGGGTCGAGTCCTTCGCCCACAAATGGCGTGGCGCGTCGTCCTTCTGCAACTTCGCGATCTGCGTATCGACCGCCGGCTGCAGCCGGCCGAGGCTGAACCACTGACGTGGTCCCTTGCCCGCCTTGATGTCCTTGGCGCTCTCCTCGAGGGCGGCCAGCAGGCTCTCGAAAGACTTGGTGAAAGCCTCCACGCCCTCCACCTCGAGCTCGTGCGTGACCTGGTCCAGGTCGACGCCCACGCCAGCGAGCTGCTTGAGCTGGCGGCGGGCCAGGTCGACGTTCTCGTCGAGGCTACGCCGGACTTCGCCGTGCTCGCGGAACGCGGCGAGCGTCGCGGGTGGGATCGTGTCCACCGTGTCGGGGCCGATCAGCTCTTCGACGTAGTAGGTGTCCGGATAACGCGGGTCCTTGGTCGAGGTGCTGGCCCACAGGCACCGCTGGCTGCGCGCGCCGGCCTTGCGAAGCTTGTCCCAGCGCGGACCGGCAAAGAGCTCCTTGTAGCGCTCATAGGCCATCTTCGAGTTGGCGATTGCGGCCTTCCCCAGCAGCTGGTCCAGGGACCGCTTCTTCTGCGGATCCTCGGTCTGGCCGACCTTCTCGGCCAGGATCTTGTCGACCTTGGTGTCCACGCGGCTGACGAAAAAGCTCGCCACGCTGGCCACCTGGCTGAGGTCGCCGCCGTCCTTATGCAGCTTCTCCAGCCCCGCCAGGTAAGCCTCGACCACCTCCGCGTAGCGTTCGACGGCAAAGATCAAGGTGATGTTGATGTTGTGGCCCTTGGAGATCTGGTCGAAGATCGCGGGCAATCCTTCCTTGGTCGCGGGGATCTTCACCATCACGTTCGGCCGCCTGCAGCGCTCGCGTAGGTCCTCTGCCATCCGAATGGTGCCGCGCGTGTTGTTGGCGAGCGTCGGCGCGACCTCGATGCTGACGAAGCCGTCCTTGCCCTTCGTCTTGTCGTAGACGGGGCGGAAGGTGTCGGCCGCCGCCTGGATGTCCTCGACCATCAGCTCCCACAGCATCTCGGCCGGCTTCTTCTTCTCACGCACCAGCTGGACCATCGCCTCGTCGTAGTCGGTCGAGCCGCTGACCGCCTTCTCGAAGATGGTCGGGTTGGAGGTCACGCCGGTCAGGCCTTCGTCGCGCAGCCGGGCCAGCTCGCCCGAGCTGATGAGCTGGCGGCGGATGTTGTCGAGCCACAAGGACTGACCGATCTGCTTCAGCTCTTGGATCGGGTTAGGTTTGGCCTGGGTAGCCGTCGCCATCACTTTGCCTGCGCCAGCTTGGTCGCGGCCGCGACGATGCTCTTGCTCGAGATCCCTGCGGCGTTCATCAGCTCTTCGGGCTTGCCGGACTCCGGCAGACCCTTGACCGCGAGATGCACGACGCGGGGTGCCGGATCGGCCGCGAGCGCCTCGAGCACCGCGGCGCCGATGCCGCCCTCCGGATAGTGGTCCTCGACCACTACCAGCTTGCCTTTGGTGACCCGCGCCGCCTCGCGCAGCGTCTTCACGTCGACCGGCTTGACCGAGTACAGGTCGATCACGCGCACCGGAATGTTCTTGGCCGCGAGTGCGTCGGCGGCGGCCAGGCAGTTGTGCAGCGTGACGCCGGCGCCGATGAGCGCCACCTTGTCCTTGGGACTCTGGCGGAGCACTTTGGACCCGCCCACCTTGAACGTCTCGCCGGCGCCGTACAGGGTCGGATAGGCGCCGCGGGTGGTGCGCATGAAGACGATCCCCGGCGTGTCGGCCATGATCCTCGTCAGCTTGGCGGTCTGGTTGGGGTCGCTCGGGTAGAGGACCGTCGAGCCGTGGATCGCACGCATCGAGGCCAGGTCCTCGAGGGCCATCTGCGAGGGTCCGTCCTGGCCGATCTCGACGCCGGCGTGCGAGCCGACGAGCCGGATGCTGGCCTGCGAGATGGCGGCCATGCGGATGAAGTCGTAGGCGCGGCTGAAGAACGCGGCGAAAGTCGACGCGAATGGCTTGTAGCCGCGGACGCTCATGCCCACGGCGGTGGCGACCAGCTGCTGCTCTGAGATCCACATCTCGAAGAAGCGGTCCGGGTGCGCCTTGGCGAACTCGTCCGCATGCGTCGAGTTGGAGACCTCGCCGTCCATCGCCACGACCTCGGGGATGGCCGCCAGCGCGAGCAGCGCGTCGCCATACGCCTTGCGGGTCGCGACCTTGTCCTCTTTCTTGTAGGTCGGCAGGACCGGCTCAGGCGCCACCGGCCGCTTCGGCACCGCGCCCCTCTCTGGCTTCTGGGTCTTGACCTTGAGGTTCTTGATCCCGCCGAGCTCCTTGATCGCGCGCTCGGCCATGTCCGGAGGCAGCGGCTTGCCGTGCCAGCCGTCCTTGTTCTCGATCTCGGAAAATCCTTTGCCCTTGATCGTCTTGGCGATGATCACCGTCGGCTTCCCGGTGTTGGACAGGGCCTCGCCGAACGCGCGGTCGATGGAGGGCATGTCGTGGCCGTCGATCACGATCGGGTAGCAGCCGAATGCCTCGACGCGACGGCGGTAGGTGTCCAGGCTCCAGCCAAACTCGGTCTCGCCGCGCTGCCCGAGCCGGTTGATGTCCCAGATCGCGGTCAGGTTCGCCAGCTTGTAGTGCCCGGCTTTGTCGAGCGCCTCCCAGATCGAGCCCTCGGCCAGCTCGGAGTCGCCGCACAGGACCCAGACGTGGTACGGGAGCTGGTCCAGGTACTGTCCCGCCAGCGCCACGCCGACGCCGATCGGGAGGCCCTGGCCTAGTGAGCCCGTGGCGACGTCGACCCAGGGGATGACCGGGGTCGGGTGACCCTGGAGGCGCGAGCCGAACTTGCGGAAGGTCATCATCTCGGCGTCGGTGATGGCGCCGGCGGCCTTGAACATCGCGTAGCACAGTGGCGACGCGTGGCCTTTGGAGTAGATCAGGTGGTCGTTGTTCGGGTCTTTGGGCTTGCTCCAGTCGTACTGCAGGTAGCGGGTCAGGAGGACCGCGATGAGGTCCGCGGCCGACATCGAGGAGGTCGGGTGGCCGGAGCCGGCCGCCGTGCTGCAGCGGATGGAGTCCACCCGGAGCTGCTGGCCGAGCTGGCGTGCGAACTCGAGATCTGTGGTCGCAATCGTCTCGGTGACGGCCATGTCACTCCTTGGCACCAATGGTGCGAAGGTCCCTTGCGGGGGTTTGTGTGGATCTAGATGTGAAGTTTATCGAGTGCCCTTTCGCCGCTGGCCCGACAACCCCCCGGATAGTCCGGACTATCCGAGGTCTGCTCCGGACTTTACGTCGCTTCGTCCGGACTATCCGGAGCCTTGGTGGGTCTCGGACAGACGCTCGACTTCGGTCACCATTCCGTCCAGGATCTTGAGCCCGGCGTCCCAGAAATTAGGATCCGTGATGTCCATGCCGATGCGCTTCACCAGCTCGTCGGGTTTGGTCGATCCGCCCGCCGCCAGGAAGTCCAGGTAGTCGTCGACGAACTCCGGGCCGCGCTCCAGGTATCGGTGGTAGACCGAAAGCGCCAGCAGATTCCCGAAGGCGTAGGCGTATACGTAGCCGGGCGTGTGGAGGAAGTGCCCGACGTAGCTCCACCACACCTTGTGCTCGTCGGTAAGCGTGAGGGCGTCGCCGAACATCGCCTGGAGCTTGTCCTGGAAGATGTCTCCCAGCTGCTCGACCGACAGCTCGCCCTCCGTCCGGCGCGCGTTGTGGGTCGCGTCCTCGTAGCGGTTGAAGGCGACCTGGCGAAACACCGTGGCAAAGGCGTCCTCGACCTGGCCGCAAAGTAGTGACAGCCTCACCTTCGGGTCCTTCTCTTCGGACATGATCCGGTCGAAAGTCAGGGCCTCGCCGAAGACCGATGCCGTCTCAGCCAGCGTCAGCGGCGGGTGGTAGTCGAACACGTTTTGCTTGGCCGCCAGCCGGTCATGGAGCCCGTGCCCCAGCTCGTGCGCCATGACGAGCGCGTCGCGCAGCTTGCCGGTGAAGTTCAGCAGCACGTACGGGTGGTGATCCGGCGTCACGCCCATGCAGTACGCGCCGCCGTGCTTGCCGGGCACGACCGGGGCGTCGATCCAGCTGTTCTTGAAGAACTCCTCGATGAGCGAGCCCGCGCGCTTCGAGAATCGGTAGTAGGAGCCGAGAACCAGCTCCTTCGCCTCTTCCCAGGTGAGGTCGCGCGTCGTGTCTCTGATGGGCGCGTAGCGATCCCACTCGTGTAGCTCCCCGACGTCGAGAAGCTTCCGCTTGACTCGGTAGTAACGGATACACATGTCGTAGCGACTGGTCACTGCGTCGACCAGTGCCTGCACCGCCTGGTCCGATGTCTCGTTGGCCAGGTTGCGGGAGCTGATCCAGGTCGGGAAATGGCGCAGGCGATCGTCGATCGCCTTTTCCTGGAGGATCACGTTGAAGATGTAGCCGCGCGTGCGGAGGTCGCCGCGAAGGGCTTCGGTCACCGCGCCGCTGGCTTGGCGGCGAACCTCGCGGTCGGGCTCGCGCAGCAACGTGAGTGCCTCGTCGAGCGCGAGATCACGCCCGTCGACGTCGACCCGGATGCGCGCGCAGAGTTCCTCGAACAACCTGACCCAGGACGCGTTCCCCACCGGGCTGAAGTCGGTGAGCACCCGCTCCTCCGGCTCGGAGAGCTGGTGCGGGCGGTACTTGCGCGCCTCCTCGACGGTGTGGCGATAGGCAGCCGCCTCAGGGTCCGCGTAGAGCTTGGCCGCGTGCTCGTCGGTGATCTGGGCGAGCTCGAGCACGAAGAACACCATGTGGCTGCTGCGCTCGGCGCCGGCCTCGCGGACGCGGGCGAGCAAGCGGCCCGCGGCATGGTCCTGCGTGTTCTCGCTGTGCAGCATGTACGCGTACACCTCGGGCTTCGCGGATGACTTCTCGTAGTCCTCGAGCTCGCGCATCATCGCCGCGAACGCTTTCGGCTCGATCGTCGCGACTTTGCCTTTGAACTTCGCTTCGAAAGCCTTCGCGTGTTCCATCTCGCGGGCGAGTGTCTGCTCGATTCTCGGGTCGTCGGGTGAGGTGAACAGATCGCTGAGGTTCCAGCGAACTGTCTCGGCGCCCGTTTGTTTCAGCGCTTGGGCCATCGAATTTTCAGGATATCCGCTCAGCGAGGTCCCGCACCCGACGTGGGTCGGGCCAGCGTCCGGCATACGCGCCTTCATTGACGGCTTGCGTCACCTCGGCGAGCAGCCCCTCCGGCCCTTCGGGCCACCTCCCCATAAATGGGGAGGAGTGTTCTCCCATCGCGTGCTGGTACTCCCGTGGGGTTTCGGGCGGCGCGCGACGGCGAGTCAGGCGTCGCTGCAGCCGCTCGTAGAGACGCAGCAGCTCGGACTCACCCGGCTGCGGCCGTGGGCGCGCAGTCCACACGCGGCGGCGCAGCCATGCGTACGCCAGGACGGCGATGAGCGCGAGCGCGATCGCAGGCGGCACCACCGCCAGCACGCCGAGTGAGCCGAGAGCCGCGGCGGGCGCGCCGATGCTGAGGTGCGGGATCAGCCGCGCAATGCCGCCTCCCGCCCAGTGGCTCGGGAACTTCGTCGCGGCCAGCGGCGAAACGCCCGGGGTCGGATCGACCGGCACCCATCCGTGGCCCGGGAACCAGACTTCGACCCACGCGTGAGCGTCGTGCTCGCGGACGACCGCCTGGTTGAGGATGGGGTCGTAGTCGCCGGTGGCGTATCCGGTCGCGAGGCGAGCCGGGATGCCGAGGCTGCGCAACATCAAGGTCTCGGCGGTCGCGAACTGCTCGCAGTAACCGGTCTTGACGTCGAACAGGAACCAGTCGACGGGGTCTTTGCCCGCCGGCACGGGCGGCAGGTCCAGGGTGTAGCGATAGTTGCGCTGCAGGTACGTCGTCAGCGCCATCACCTTGTCGTATTCGGTGCTCGCACTCTGCGTGACCTCGTCGGCGAGGTTGCTCGCACGCGCGGACACCGAACTCGGATCGCCATAGATGGTGTAGTTGTCCGGATAGGCGTCGAGGTGCTCCTGATCCATCGGCTCCGCCGCGCGAAGCAATGCCGGCGTGAGGTCGGGCAAGAACGACACCACCGAGTACGTCTGGCCAGGGCGGAGGGGCTGTGGGGTGTGAAACGTCCCGTAGGCGTCTTCGCGCAACGCTGCCACCGGCGCATACAGGCTCTGGATGGGATAGGCCGCGTTGATGACGCCCGGCAGCGGACGCAGGACGCGAAACGTCTGCACGAACGTGCCCAGGTTGCCGGGCGGTGCGGGCGGCAGGAATCGCGGCGGCACATACGGCTGCATCTCGCGATACCCATGGTTCGTCGCGGTCCAGGCACCGTTGCGATATTCGTCGAAGACGAGCCCTCGCCAGTAGGCGGGCGCTCCCGTCCGCACGTACATCACCGGTGCGTCGCCGAGGCGGCCTCGGAAGTGCAGGTCGATGCTGCTCGTCGCGCCCGACGGGTCGCCCGTCAGCTGGACGAGCGGCAGAGCAGGGCTCTCGAGGCCACCCTTGAATGCTGTGAAGTTGGGCAGCGAGACCACGAGCGGCGAGACGGGAACACCGGACGGCTGCGGGATGAGGACGAAAGACAGCAAACCGCCGAGCAGGGCGGCCCCAAGCATCAGCGCCACCGGGCGCGCGGGTCCCTTGAGCTCCGCGTTCAGCCGCTTGTGATGCGAGGCAATCCAGAAACCCACGAGGCACAGCACCCAAAGGCCCGCGAGGACGGCGAATGCGTAGTCCCACGCATAGACCGCGGCGAGGTAAAGGATGGCGAGACTGATCCACAGCGATGAATAGCAGTTGCGCCGCGTCTTCAAGTCGAAGCTGGTGATCGCGACCAAGAGGATGGCGAAGTTCGCCTGCGGCAGCGTGCCTCCGAACAGCGCGAGCGACGAATCGGCGATGACGTAGAACAGCGCGCCGAACACCAGCGCCGCGAGCACGGCCTGGCGCCAGAAACCACGCTTGCTGTTGCGCCGGCGATAGCTCACAACGTGGCCGATCGCGGCGGCGACCACGCCGAGCACGGGCACGACGTAGTCCTGGCCGTACAGCACGATGGCAAGCACCGCGACGACAAAACCGGAGAACACGAAGCCCCGCCCCTCGACTGAATGCTCGACGGGCGAAGCCGGCAGGCGCAGCCACCGGGTCACAGAGGCCACTGCAACCCCACGCGCTCAAACGGGACGTCGGTGTCGATCTCGACGTCGCCCACGACCCAGGCCCGGCTCGCGTTCGCCAACAAGTCTTCGTCGGCGCTGGCGGTGATCACCACCACTTCCTGCCGTCCACTGCGTGGGACGCCACCCGATGGGTGGTTCGGATATCGGGCCAGCCATTCCAGCTGGGACCACAGGTCGCGGGACGACTGACTCGGTTCCAGACCCGGCGCCCACACCACGACCTGTCCACCCTCTTGGATGCAGTCCCACGCTTCGGAGGCGGCGATGCGAGCGATCTGGTCGGCGACCTCCGGTGTCGGAGGTTGCGGGTCGAGGCAGATGGCGAGGCTCTGCACGCCGGGCGGCTCGTACTCGCGCACCACGAGCTCCCCGTGCCGTGCGCTCGACCGCCAATGAATGCGGCGCAGCGAATCGCCCGGCCGGTATTCGCGGATTCCGAACAGCTCGTTGCCCGATCCCGCTCGTGGCACCGGGAGGCTCGCCTCCAGCTCCCTGGGCTCTCGCCGCCCGGCGAGCGATGCGAACCTCGGCAGGATCAGCGCGATTTCAGAATCGGGCGTGGGTCGAACGCCGCGGAAAAAGCCCAGCGGGTCGCTGGTGTGGATCCTCCACCCTCTGGCAGCGACAGGCCCTCGCCGCAGCGCGGGCAGGTCCTTGACGCGAGACCATCCGGCCTTTGGCACGACGCCGGCGCTGACCCAGACCTCTTTGGCGCCGACCTGGCCGACCGCCCACACGGGTCCCCGCGCGCCACGACTTGCATGCAGGGCGACCTCAAGGCCGAAACCGTCGCCCTCGAAGACGGGCTCGGGAATTGGTGCTCTCCGCAGGAGCTGCTCAGGCAGATCGTCTGCCGGCGAGCCCGCTGCCGGCATCGTGTTTCGGACCACGAGGTGCAATGAGAGGCCGGAGCGGTTCCAGGCGGCGTAACTTCCGGCCGCCACGATCAGGGCCAGCACCCACCACGCCAGGAGGAAAAGCCAGGGCACCTCGGAGGTCGCGCCGTACCAGAAGAGAACGAGGCCGAGCCCGACCGCTCCGTAGACGCGCCAGGTGGGCCTCAGGAACCCATTCCTTCTAGTGCTGGCGCAGCGGCGGGATGGGCACGCTGGAGACGACCTCGCCGATCATATCGGCGGGCTTCCCCCGACCGCGCATGCCCAGACGGTGCGCGAGCACTGGCGTGGCCAGCAGCTTGACGTCGTCTGGCAGGACAAAGTCTCTGCCCTCGAACAGCGCCCAGGCCTGCGCCGCGCGCTGCAGGTACACACCCGCCCGCATGCTCGCGGGCAAGACGACGTCAGGCCGCGCGCGGATCGCCTGCATCAGGGCGACGATGTACGTGCGGATCGCCGGCGCGGCGACCACGCGGAGGCAGGCGTCCTGGAGCTCGATGACCTCCTGGACGTCGATCACCGCGCCCAGCTCGGCGATGGGATCGCCGTGCTCGCGGCGGGCCAGCACTTCCATCGCTTCGACGTCCGTCGGTGGGCCCATCTCCGCTGCGAGCACGAAGCGGTCGAGCTGCGATTCCGGGAGCGGATACGTGCCGTGGAACTCGGCCGGGTTCTGCGTTGCGACGACGAAGAACGGTCGATCCAGGGTGCGCGTGGTCCCCTCCACTGTGACCTGGCCTTCGCCCATCGCCTCTAACAGAGCGGACTGCGTTCTGGGCGTCGCGCGGTTCACCTCGTCGGCCAGCACGATGTTGGCGAAGATCGGCCCCGGGACGAACTCGAAGGTCAGGTCCTTCTGATTGAAGACGCTCGACCCGGTGATGTCGGAGGGCAGGAGGTCCGGGGTGGACTGGATGCGTCGGAACGTGCCTCCGACCGAGGTGGCCAACGCCCGGGCAAGCATCGTCTTGCCGGTGCCGGGGAGGTCCTGGAGGAGGACGTGGCCACCTGAGACGAGGCCGGCGAGCGCGAGCCGGACCACACGGTCCTTGCCGACGATGACGCGATGTATGTTGCCCTCGACGCGCTCGAGGAGCTCAGCCGCACGCTGCGGCTGGAGGGAGCGTTCCTGAGCCATGCCGCGATCCAGTCTAGTGAGGAGTTGCCGTTATCCCTTCACGTAACTGAGCTTTTCCGAAACCTTGCCGTTTCGGACTTTGAACAGGTCGATTCCGCGGACGTGGCCGGTGCCCCAGTCGAATCGCCACCGCACGACGGCGCGGTCGCCGGCTACGACCAGCTCCTCGGTTTCGAACCGTGCTTGCGGCGTGCCGGTGAAGAATGTTTCCCAGAACTTGCGCACGTCCGCCTGGCCGTGGTGCCTCTCCCCGTCCGGCGGTGGCAGCGTGTTTTCGAAAAGGCAGTCGTCGGTCATCAGTGACATCACGGCGTCGACGTCGTGGCGGCCGAAGGCTTCGTTGAAAGCCTCGACGGTCTCTCTTGTGTTCAAGGGCCCCTCCGTCCGGCTTCGCCGGACACCTCCCCATAAATGGGGAGGAGTTAGGTCTGGCCGACCATGCGCGAGATGACCTCGCCGAGGTTGGGGCCGCCCTTGCCGAAAGGCACCGAGTGCACGCGGTGGGCATACACCATCTCTGCCACCTCGCCGACATGCGTGACGTCGACCCGTTCATCGCTGTCGTAGGCGGCCTTCGCCTGCGCGGCGCGCGCGCAGACCAGGTCGGAGCGATGTCCGTCGACCTCGAGCGCGATCGAGATCTGAGCGATCAGGCGCAGGATCTCGCGTGGCAATGTGACCTCGGGGAAGGTTGCGATTGCCTCCGCGATTTGTGACCGCACTTGCTGCTCCGATTCCGCGTGCTGCTGGTAGAAGAGATTGGGATCGTCTTCCCAGACAGCTCGCTTCTCGACGATGGCGACGCGTTTGTCCAGGTCGCGAATGCCCTCCACGTCGACGCACAAACCGAAGCGGTCAAGCAGCTGCGGGCGGAGCTCACCCTCCTCCGGGTTCATCGTGCCGACCAGGATGAACCGCGAGGGATGCGAGACCGAGACACCTTCGCGCTCCACGGTGTTGATCCCCATCGCGGCCGCGTCGAGCAGCACGTCGACGATGTGGTCGTCGAGCAGGTTGACCTCGTCGACGTAGAGGATGTTGCGGTTGGCCTCGGCCAGAACGCCCGGCTCAAAACGACGCGAGCCTTCCTTCAGCGCGGCCTCGAGGTCGATGGTCCCGACCACGCGGTCCTCGGAGGCGTTGATCGGCAGCTCGACGACACGCATGCGGCGAGTGGTCGTGGGCAACGCGCCCCCCGCCGCGCGCTCGCGGCAGTCCAGACACCAGTCCTCGGGGTCGTCCGGATGACACCCGAAATGGCATCCCTCCACCACCTTCTGCTCGGGCAGAAGGCGCGCCAGCGCCCGGACGGCGGTCGACTTGCCAGTGCCCTTTTCGCCTCGAATGAGCACCCCGCCGATGGTCGGGTTGATGGCGTTGAGCACCAAAGCCATCTTCATCTCGTCCTGTCCGACGATCGCCGTGAAGGGGTAGGAGTAGCGGTCTAGGGCCATGCCAGCACAGATGTTACCGACGAGTCCCCCGAAGTCATTGGCATGTCACCTTCTCGGGGTCGATGCTGAAATTCCAGCCGTAGTAGGTCGACGCGAGCTTGTATCCGCTGTCCTCCTCGACCTTGGTCGCGTGGCCTCGCTTGAAGTCGTCGCAGATGGCGGCCTCGACCTGGCCCGCGGTCGGGTTCAGACCCAGGCCGAGGACGCTCGCGCTGACGTCGGCGTAGAACCGCCAGGCGGGCACGTTGACGGCACCGCTCTGGCAGAGCAGCGGGATGGCGTTGCCGTTCGCCGTGACGGTGATCTGCGTCGAGCAAAGGTTGGCCACCGGCAGGTCAGGCGCAGGAGACAGGATCTGAGCCGGCACGGGGCTCTCCGCGCCCGGCGAGATGGAAATGGACGGACTCGCAGCGGCGGACGCGCTCGCTGTGGGGCTGGGCTGGGTGGACGTGTTCTGCGGCGACGAGCAGGCGCCGGCCAGCAGCCCCACCACCAGCAGCATCCGGAAGCTAGCGACCGCGGCCCAGCTCCCGCTCGACCGCGGTGGCGATCTCATCTCGCGACAGGTCGTAGAGGCCGTAGTAGTGGGCGCCCATCCGTTCCGCGAGGTCGGCGCACGCGTTGATGGCGTATGTCTGGTACATCGGCGCCACGCGCGCGAGGTGCTGCACCGAGGGCAGGTGGCTGTAGTCGCGTGCGGAGTCGATGACGAGCGCATCGATGTTCTCGGCCTCGATCAACGCCGCAACCTTCTGAGCCTCGACGAGCGGCTCCTCCTTGAACATCGAGATGTTGCCGCGGCCATCGCTGATCAGGACCAGCAGCGGCCGGATGGTCGGGTCTCGCAGCAGCTCCGTCTTCACCACTTTGTAACCGGCCATGAGCCCATGCGTCAGCGGCGTGGTGCCGCCGACTGAGAGCCTTTCCAGCCTGCGTCGCGCCAGTGACACGCTCGAGGTCGGACGCATCACGACCTCGGCTGTCCTGTTCTTGAAGATGACCACGGCGACTCGATCACGCCGGACGTAGGCGTCCTGCAGCAGCGAAAGGATCGCGCCTTTGGTCGCCGCCATCCGCTGCTCCGCATCCATCGAAGCGGACGCGTCGACGACGAACACGATCAGGTTGCCGACCTTGCGTTCGCGGACCTTCTGACGAAGGTCCTGCCTCTCCAGCATCAAGCGCTCCCCATGGCGCCGGCCCCTTTCCCTTTGCAGTGGAGCTGCTGCGCGCACGGTCGCGTCGATGGCGAGGTCGCTCACCTTTTCTTTGGGCTCGGCGCGCACGTAGCGGCCGCGGCGGTCGGGAGTCTGGCTGGCTGCGCGCTTGCCGCCCTGCTTGCGCACGCGCCGCTGACGCGGCAGGTCGATCCGCCGCAGATTGAAAGTCTCGAGCGCGTCGGGCGAGGATTCGTGGCCGCTCGAACCGCCGGTCGTCACGCCGGTGTCGGCGCCGGCGGACTGCTGGCCGGTTTCCGACGAGCTGGCGGTCTGTTCGGTCGTGGCCTCAGACGTCGCCTCGCTTTCGGACGCCTGCGGATCCCCCGTCTCGGACTCAGTCGGCTGCGAGCCTTCCTGCTCCTCGCCGTGCTCCGCCGGCGTGGTGTCGTCCTGGTCGCGGCGCAGGGGCTGGCGTGCCCGGTGCGCCAGGGCGAGCGTGGCGGCGTCGTAGATGTCTTCTCGGCTGGGCGAGCCGTGGCGCCGATAGGCGGCCAGCGCCCGAGCTGCGTGGTCGATGACCACGTCGGCGCGGTGACCGAGCACCTCAGCCTCGACGCAGATCGAGGAGATGAGCCGCGCATGGCCGGCCGTCAGCCGCACGTCCTTCACCCGTCCGATCGCCTCGGCCAGCGCCCGCGACAGGTTGCTGTCCGCGGCGGCGAACTCGTTGGTGAACTCGTGGTCGCCGCGCTTGAACGCCGCGTCGCGCTCGGCGATCAGGACGCGTTCGTCCGGGTCGCGGATGCCTTCGACGTCCACGCAGAGTCCGAAGCGGTCGAGCAGCTGCGGCCGCAGCTCACCTTCTTCCGGGTTCATGGTCCCGACGAGGATGAAGCCGGCGGGGTGGCTGTAGGAAACGCCTTCCCGCTCGATGACGTTGACGCCCATCGCGGCCGCGTCGAGGAGGACGTCCACGAGGTGGTCGTCGAGCAGGTTCACCTCGTCGACGTAGAGGATGTTGCGATTCGCCTCGGCGAGCACGCCCGGCTCAAAGCGCCGGCTGCCGGTGCGCAGGGCCGCTTCGATGTCGATGGTGCCCACGACGCGATCTTCGGACGCGTTGATCGGGAGCTCGACCACCCGCATGCGGCGTTTGTGGTGCGGCAGCATGCCCGCCGCCTGCAGCCGCATCCGGCAGTCGGCACACAGGGCGTCCCGGTCGGTCGGGTCGCAGCCGAAATGGCAGCCCTCGACCACGTCGTGCTCGGGGAGCAGCCTCGCCAGCCCACGCACCGCGGTCGATTTGCCCGTTCCCTTCTCACCGCGGATGAGGACGCCGCCGATCGTCGGGACGATCGCGTTGAGGATGAGGGCCAGCTTCATCGATTCCTGGCCGACGATCGCCGTGAACGGGTAGGAGTGGCGGTCGAGCGTCAGGCTCATGCTCCGGAGGCTCGGCCGAAAATCGCCGGATCGGCGCCCGAGGTCAAGGCGCCGGCGAGCAACGCAGCGAGCATGTCGGATGACCTGTGAGCGAGTAGCGCAGCCGGCAACACCGACATCGGGCGCCTAGCCGGATGAGCCCGGAGGGTGCCACGGGCACCGCGCAGCGCTGCCCCTGGCATTTCGGTCGAGTATCCGGAGCAGGAGACTGAGCTCACTGACCCAAGATTAGGGGTAGGGGAGCTACGCCTCGGTCGGGATCAGCTCCTTGACCATCTCCCTCTCCTGGAGAAGCTCTTTGGTCGTGACCTCGATCCGCTTCCAGGCGTCGTCGTCGTGCTGCAGGTCGGGCACCACCTCCCAGCGGTCGCCGTCGGACCGGACCGGGAAGCCGAACTGGAGCCCCTCCGGGACTTTGTACTCGCCCTTGCTGACCACGGCGAGCGAGTGCCAGTCGCCCCACGGGGTCGGCGTGCGGATGCTGACCACCGAATCGATGACGGCGTTGGCCGCCGAAGCTGCCGACGAGGCGCCGCGCGCCTCGATCACGGCCGCGCCACGCTTCTGGATCGTTTCGACGAACTTCCCCTTCAGCCAGCCGTGGTCGGAGATGACCTCGGGGACCGGGAGTCCGGCGATGCGGGCGTTATGCGCGTCTGGGTACTGGGTGGTCGAATGGTTCCCCCACACGGCGACGTTCGAGATCGCCGACACCGGCACTTTGGCCTTCTTGGCGAGCTGCGTCCGCGCCCGGTTTTCGTCCAGACGGGTCATGGCGAACCAGCGCTCGGCCGCGACTTCAGGCGCATTCATCCGCGCGATGTAGCAGTTCGTGTTGCACGGGTTGCCGACGACGAGGATCCGGACGTCGCTGGAGGCCGTCTTCGCGATCGCCTTTCCTTGCGGGCCGAAGATGCTGCCGTTGACCGAGAGCAGGTCGGCGCGCTCCATGCCGGCCTTGCGCGGGGCCGCGCCCACGAGCAGCACCCAGTTGGCGCCCTCGAACGCTTCCTCGGCCTTGTGCGTGAGGACCATGTCCGCGAGCAGCGGAAAAGCGCAGTCGTCGAGCTCCATGGCGACGCCTTCAAGCGACTTCATCGCCGGCTCGATCTCGAGCATGCGCAGGACGATCGGCTGGTCGGGGCCGAACATCTGGCCCGAGGCGAGGCGGAAAAGAAGCGAGTAGCCGATCTGTCCGGCGGCGCCGGTGACGGCTACCTGGATGGGGACCCCGCTCATCACGGGAAATGCTAGCTATGCGCCCCGTTGGCGTCCGATTCCGCCTCGTTGGCTCCAGCGGTGTATTTGCCAGCGCCGAATTGCGCCTCGGTGGCGCCAGCGGTGCGTTTGCGGCTTCTCCCGTGTTATGGGGGCGACGGCGAAGATCGCTACTGTGACGGTTTCTGAGACGAGAAGTGGGACCACTCGTAGGACGCGGCGCCCCATGGAGTTGAAACGCTGCCGCCGGTCGAATCGTTACCGGAAGCCTTCCCCTTCGGGTTCGAACAGCTCGTCCTCGGCCAGACGCCGGGCGAAGCAGAGAAATCCGGTGTGGGCGACCATCCGGTGCGACGGCCGCATGCTCCGTCCCCTGACCGTCCAGCCGCGTTGGAGCAGCTCGAAGGCTTCGAGCATCCCGAACCCGCGCACCTCGCGGAGGCAGTCGAAGAATCGCTGGACCTGGCTGACGTTGGGGCAGTGGGCGAACACGATGCCGCCCGGCCGCAGCGCCGATTTCACATGGGGCACCGCCTGCCA
>VBGV01000285.1 GCA_005880755.1 Chloroflexota bacterium | reverse complement strand
CGAGCAGATGACGTGGGCGGAGACCGAGCAGGTGCGGCGGTTGCTGGAGCAGTCGCCCTGGCGCATGGCGGAACGGCGGACCCGCCGGTTGCGACCGTCGCGCTCGGGCCGGATCGACCTCAGGCGCTCGGCGCGGCAGGCGATTCGCTCGAGCGGCGAGCTGATGACGCTGTTTCGACGCAAGCCGCGTGTGCGACGGAGACCGATCGTACTGATCTGCGACGTCAGCGGTTCGATGGAACGCTACTCGCGGCTCCTGATGATCTTCGCCCACGCGATCGCACGACGCGAAGACCTCGAGGCCTTCGTTTTCTCCACGCGTCTCACGCGAATCACAAGGTTGCTGCGACAGCGAGATCTCGACCGGGCGCTCGACTCCGTGAGCAAGGGCGTGCACGACTTCAGCGGGGGCACACGGATCGGAGACGCCGTCGGTGATTTCAACCGCCGGTGGGCGCGGCGCGTCCTTGGCCACGGCGCGGTCGTGATCATCGTGAGCGACGGGTGGGACCGCGGCGACCCGGCGCACCTCAGCGCCGAGCTGGTCCACCTGCGCCGGTCGGCCCACCGGTTGATCTGGCTCAACCCGCTGCTGGGCTCCGAGGGCTACGAGCCGCTGACGCGTGGCATGGCCGCCGCGCTGCCCCACTGCGACGACTTCCTCACCGCCCACAACGTGCAGGCGCTGGACGACCTGGGCCGGCTGCTGGCTTCGCTGGATTCCCGGAAATCGAGATGAGAGAAGTACTTCAAGAGCTCAACGAGTGGACGCGCGCCGGCGAGGACATCGCCATCGCGACGGTGATCGAGACGTGGGGCTCGAGCCCGCGGCCTCTCGGTTCGAAGATGCTGGTCACCCGCTCGGGCAAGATGGCCGGCTCGGTTTCGAACGGGTGCATCGAGGGCGCGGTTTTCGACGAGGGGCAGACAGTCCTGAAGTCGGGCACTCCGAAGATCGCCGCGTTCGGCGTGGCCGACGAAGTGGCGTTCGAGGTTGGGCTCGCTTGCGGCGGTCACATCGAGGTTTTCGTCCAGCCGCTCGGCAACGTGCACAGGCAGCTCGTCGGGATGCTGAATCGCGACGAGGCTGCGACGCTCCGCACGAACCTGACGACCGGTGAGGCGGAGCTGGTTTCGGGCACGCCTCCGGGGACCGAGCTCCCGCGTCGAGACGGAGACGTTTTCGTGGAGCCGTTCCGGCGCCCGGCCCACCTCGTGATCATCGGCGCGATCCACATCGCGATCCCGCTGCACCGCCTGGCGAAGCTGATGGGATATCGCGTGACGGTGATCGACGCGCGCGCGAAGTTCGCCACCCAAGAGCGTTTTCCGGAAGCCGATGAGCTCATCGTCGCTTGGCCCGACGAAGCGATGAGCAAGATCCCGATCGACAGTTCGACCTATGTCGTCGTCCTGACGCACGATCCCAAATTCGACCTGCCCGCGTTGCGCTCGGTGCTCAAGAAGGACGCGGGCTACATCGGCGCGATCGGCAGCCGCAAGACGAACCAGAACCGTTTCGACGCGCTGCGCAAGGAAGGATTCACCGAGGAGCAGCTGGCACGTGTTCACGGACCGATCGGCCTCGACCTCGGAGGGCGTGGGGCCGAGGAGACCGCGCTCGGGATCCTCGCCGAGATCACGGCCGTTCGATTTGGCGGCTCTGGAGTTTCGATGCGCTCAGCCCCTCCGGCCCTTCGGGCCACCTCCCCATGAATGGGGAGGCCAGGGCTTGAGCGAAACGTTCCTCGGCGGATTCATGAGCGGCCTTCTGTCGCGTGGTTTCCTCGGCACTCGCGTGGGCTACGGTTTCTACTTCACGACGGCCAGGCTCTTCGGCGTCGATCCTGGCAGCCACGGAGGGTCGGAGCTCACGGGCACGATGGGCGGCTACATCGACGGTCAGCTGATGCCGTCGCTCTCCGCCGACGAGAACGACAAGCTGATCGAGCGACTGGAGCGTGTGAAAGATTTCGAGCTCGCCAAAGACCAGATCAAGCGCATCGAGCTCAAGAGGCCGGGGTCATACGGAATCGGGTTTGGCCGTATCACGGTGGTGCCTGACACCGGACACTCGATCAGCATCCAGCTGCGGCATCCGGTCGCCTACGACCGGCTCGTGCAGCTGACCCAGGCGTTCAGCCCCGACGTGGTGCGGACGCGGCCGTTCCTTTCTGTCTGAAGCGGCGGGCCTTCTCGCGGTTGCCGCAGGAGGCCATGCTGCACCAGCGGCTCGAGTGGTTCTTGGAACGGTCGTAGAACGCCCATCGGCAGGTGCCTGAGCCGCAGAGCTTCAGGCGCTCCCACTCCTCATCCTGCATCGCCGAGTACAGCGCCGCGACCAGCCGGCCGATCGCGCCCACGGCGCCAGACGCCTCCGGTTCCAGGCGTGGCCTGCCATCCGGTGCGAAACGCATCCGCAGGCGGCTGGCCGCGGCGGCCGAGTTGAGGGTCGCCAGGTCAACGGGGTAGATAGGCAGCGCTGAGTTCCCGCCGATCACGCCTCGCATCGCTTCCCGAACGGCAAGGGCGTTTTTCAGGTCGGAGTCGTCCACCGTGTGCTGCCCGGGCATGAGCTTGTTTGCAACCAGCCAGGCCCGGAGCGTGTTGGGGTCTTTGAGCTCCTCGACTCCCGGGTCGAGGTCGACCGTGTTCACGAACGCCTGGATCAAGCCGAGCTCGCCGCCGGCTGTTTCCCGTTCAGACATCGAGATCTAGTCTACCCATAACCACAAAAGATGCAATGTAGGTTATACTAACTGGTATAAGGAATTAGGCGGTTAGAAGGAGGTCGGCATGAACCCGTACTTGAACGAGGACGTGATGTGGGAGCGGCTGAAGGACGTCCAGCGCGAGATGGAGAACTCGCGGCTGTACGGGGCGCACGGACCGTCTCTGCTGACGGTGCTTCGCCGGCTGGGCGCTCGCGTGTGGTGGCTGGCCGGGCTGGCGACGCGGCGTCCGCCGCGTAAGCGCTGGGTTGACGTGGACGAGGAATCCGCGACCTCGGAAGTTGCCTAGCGAGGCTAAGCCGCCAATCGTTTCAGCACCGCCACCTGCTCGGCGTCG
>VBGV01000050.1 GCA_005880755.1 Chloroflexota bacterium | reverse complement strand
GCCCGCGAGCTGCTCGCGGACGCGGACTTTGTGCTCCACGACGCACTGGTCAGCGCCGAGACGCTGGCCCTTTGCGGCCCGGACACACGCCTCGAGAACGTGGGCAAGCGCGGCGGCCGCGCGAGCGTGCCGCAGTCAGAGACCACCGCCCGCATGATTGAGCTCGCACGCCTCGGCCACTTCGTGGTCCGTCTCAAAGGTGGCGATCCGTTCGTATTCGGCCGTGGCGGTGAGGAGCTTCGCGACCTGGTCGCCGCGAGCGTCGACGTGGTCGTCGTTCCCGGCGTGAGCGCGGCGATGGCGGCGCCGGCCGCGGCCGGCATCTCCCTCACGATGCGCGGGGTGGCCTCGTCGCTGGCGGTGACCGCGGGTGAGGGCGACGCGCCGCCGGCTCGCCTGCGTCAGCTCGCCGCGTCCGCCGACACGCTCGTCGTCCTCATGGCGCACGGCAAGCTCAAGGCGATCACCGCGACCCTGGTCGACGTGCTGGGCCACGACCGACCCGCCGCGGTGATCAGCAGCGCGACGCTTCCTGAGCAGGAGGTTGTGACCGCCACGCTTGGCAGCATCGCTGAGGAGGTGCGGCGGGCGGGACTCGGCCCGCCGGCGACGCTGGTCGTGGGCGAGGTCGTAGCCGCGGCCGCGGCGAACCACCGGCAGGTGGTAGCTTTGGCTAGTTTTGGGTAGGAATGATAGGAACCGCTGGTTCACCCTGGGGGAGGCGAGCCGCACACTCGGCGTAACGCCAAACACGCTCCGCCGGTGGGCCGATCTCGGTCAGATCGCATCATTCACGACCCCCGGCGGCCACCGACGCTTCCTGATCGCAGCGGTGCAGGCATTGGTGCCTGCACGCCGCACCCGCCGTCCGGCGCTGGCCTCGTCCTCCGATCACATGGCTCGCGCATATCGTCGCGCCCGACCGCTTGCGCCCAAGCGTGAGCACGCTGCCTGGCTGGCCGATCTGTCCGAAGACGAGCGCATTCGATTCCGCGAGCGCGGCATGCAGCTCGTCGGCGATCTCTTGACTCACCTCGACGTTGAACGCGGCGATCTCACGGTCGCCGAGCGACATGCGGGCGAATACGGCGCGGCGGCGGCAAAGCGCGGTGCATCACTGAGTGACACGGTCGAAGGATTTCTTCGTTTTCGCAAGCCGTTCGTCGATGGCCTGGCGGCGCTTGCCCGACGGCGACGCCTCGACACGCGTGAAGCAACCGCCCTTCTCGTCGACGCCGAGTCGGCGCTCGATCGCCTGCTCGTGGCGTTGATGAGAGGACACACGAAGTCTTGACTGGGGTCTGGGCGCTCACCGTGTCGGCGGCCGACGCCGACGCTACGGCTCGTGCGGTCGCTGCGCGCGAGATGCAGGAATGGCTCGCCCGCGGAGGTGACGGCGTGACGCTCGTCACGTGTCATCGCGCGGAGCTGTACGGCGTAGGACCGATTCCGCGTCACGAGTCGGTTCGTGCACTGTCCGGCGAACCCGCTGTGGCCCATCTGCTTGGCGTGGCATGTGGGCTGGAGAGCGTCATCGTCGGGGAGGATGAGGTGCTGCACCAGGTCCGCGAGGCGCTGAGCCGGGCCGGGGCGAGGCGAGAGAGGGATCCGCGCCTCCACCGCCTGTTCGAGACCGCCATCGCCGCCGGCCGGAAAGCGCGGTCCAGGCGAACAGAATCCAGCGGCAACCTGGCGCAGAGCGCGGTCGCGTGGCTGGGTAAGAAGGCGGACCTGGCGGACCAAACGGTCGTCGTCGCCGGCGCCGGGCGCATGGGCGCCGCCCTCGCTCATGCGTTGGCGAACTCAGGCGCGGAACTGGTCATCGCGAGCCGCGATCCCGATCGCGCCGTCCGGCTGGCACGCGTCTACGCGGGTCGCGGCGTCGACCTGGGCGCGGGCGCTGAGCTGACGGGCAACGCCGCGGGCGTCGCCGTTGCGCTGGGCGGCCCCTGGTTCGAGCTCGCGAGAGCGAAAACCGATGCTCTGCCGCCGATCGCGGACATATCGGCGCCGCACGCGGTCCCGGACGCGGTCCGGCGGCGGCTCAACGGAAGCTTTCTCGGCATCGACGACCTCTACCGCCGCGACGCATCGCTGCCTGGCGCATATATAGAGGACGCGAAGCGTCTGGTCGCCCTCAAGTCGGCCGAGTACATGGCCTGGCTCGGGCAGGCGCGATGAGGATCCGGCTCGGCACGCGCGGATCGATGCTCGCCCTGGCGCAGAGCGATTGGGTCGCCGGCCGTCTTCGCTCCGCCGGCCACGACGTGGCGGTGGTGAGGATCGTGACCGAAGGCGACCTGCGGCCGGTCGACACCGTCCCCGGCGAAGGCATCTTCGTCGCGGCGATCGCGAACGCCCTCAAACGCGGCCAAATCGATGTCGCCGTCCACAGCGCCAAAGACGTTCCGTTGGAAGAAGAGCCTGACCTGGTGATCGTCGCCTATCCGGAGAGGGCCGATCCGCGTGACGCGCTGGTGACGAAGTCAAAAGCCCAGTCGCTGGCGAACCTGCCCGCCAACGCCACGGTGGGCACCGACAGTCCGCGCCGCGCCGGATTCGTGCGCGCCGCGCGCGGCGACCTGCGCATCGTTCCGCTGCACGGCAACGTCGACACCCGGCTCCGCCGTCTCGACGCGGGCGAGGTCGATGCGCTGGTGATCGCCGCCGCCGGACTCGACCGTCTCGGGCGAGGCGCACGAATCGACCAGCGGATCGATCCGAAGGTGATCACGCCCGCCCCGGCGCAAGGTGCGCTCGCGATCCAGGCCCGCCGCACGGACGGGGCGTTGTTGGAGGCGCTCGAGAAGCTGGACGAGCAGGATGTCCGTCTCGCCGTGGAGGCCGAAAGAAGTGTGCTGTCGGCGACAGGCGGGACGTGCCGTGCGCCGGTGGGCGCGCTGGCTTCGATTGAAGGCGAACGCTTCACGATGATCGTCGGGGGCGTCAACAGTGATGGGTCCGACTTGCGAGTCGAGGTGATCGAAGGCGAGCGGTCCAATGCGATCGCCCTCGCCGGTGCTGCCGGCCGCAGGCTCGCGGGCGCGGTCCTGCTGAGATGACCGCCGTCCTGGTGACCAGGCCTGGGGGCGAGAACGACCCGCTCGTGGCCGAGCTCGAATCGCGTGGGTTTCGCGTGCGGGCAGTACCGACCGTGCTCACGCGAGCGGTGCCTGTCGAATGGCCCGATTTCGCCCGCTACGACTGGGTGGTCGTGACCAGCGCGGCGGGTGTGGCCGCTCTGCCGGTAGCCCTCGCGGGTCCTCGCTGGGCCGCGGTCGGCGAAGCGACCGCGAGTGCATTGAGGGCGCGCGGCGTGAAAGTGGACCTTGTGCCGGCCGACCCCAACGGCAGCGCGCTCGCCGATGCGCTGCCGGATCCGGGCGGCACGCGGGTCTTGCTCGTCCGCGCCTCGCTGGCCGACCCCGACCTGCCGGCCGGACTGCGCAAGCGTGGTGCATTGGTCGACGAGGTCACGGCGTACGAGACCGTGGAGGGTCCCGCCGAATCAGCGGAGGAGCTCCGTCAGGCACTACGTCAGCCCGATATCGCTGCGGTCGTGTTCGCCTCGGGGTCCGCGGTGCGCGGCTTCATGAAGCTCGGCGGCCCAACCAGCCTGCCCGCGATCACGATCGGCCCGCGCACGTCGGCGGTCGCACGAGACGCGGGCTTCCAGGTAGTCGCCGAAGCCGAAGCGGCCGGCGTTGAGCAACTGGCGGCGGCGGTCACACGAGCGATTCCCAACATCAAGACGCCGGGCGCCGAAAGGCCACGCCGGCTCAGGACAAGCCCCGCCGTACGGGCGTTGGTCCGGGAGACAAGGCTCGATCCCGAGCAGCTGATCGCTCCCCTGTTCGTCATCAGCGGACGCGAAACGCGGCACGAGATTCCCTCGCTGGTGGGACATCACCGGCTGACGCCCGACCTTGCTCTGCGTGAAGCCCATCGTTTCGCCGAGCTCGGTATCGGCGGGGTGCTGTTGTTCGGGATTCCGGAATCAAAAGATCGCAACGGCTCGGGCGCCGACGATCCGCGAGGCCCGGTACCCGAGACGCTGCGGCTGCTACGCGCCGAAGGCCTGCCGCTTGCGCTGGCCGCCGATGTCTGCCTGTGCGAGTACACGTCGCATGGCCACTGCGGGGTGCTGGACGGAGAGAAAGTCGACAACGACGCCACGCTGCCGCGGCTGGCCGCGGCCGCGATCGCCTACGCAGAAGCGGGAGCGGACATCGTCGGGCCGAGCGCCATGATGGACGGACAGGTCGCGGCGCTTCGCTCCGGTCTCGACGCCGCCGGGCTTGGCGGCACCGCGATCATGGCTTACGCGTCCAAGCACGCCTCGAGCTTCTATGGGCCGTTCCGTGAGGCGGCGGGATCGACGCCGAGCTTCGGCGACCGCAAGTCGTATCAGATGGACCCCGCCAACGCGCACGAGGCATTGCGCGAGATGCAGCTCGACGCCGACGAGGGCGCCGACATCCTGATGGTCAAGCCGGCGATCACTTCCCTCGACCTCCTGGCGCGCGCGCGGCAGCGCTTCGACCTGCCGCTCGCGGCGTACCAGGTGAGCGGCGAGGCCGCGATGATCGAGGCCGCCGCGCAGCGTGGTTGGATCGACAGGCGCGGCGCCATCCTCGAGTCGCTGACGGCGATCGCGCGGGCCGGGGCCGGCATCGTCATGACCTACTTCGCGGCGGACGCTGCGGCCTGGCTGCGCGAGCGTCGATGACCGAAAGCCGCTACGTGCACGCGCTCGCCTTGGGACTCGACCCTGCATGGCGCCGCCAGACTCGCGACGAGCGCTGCCGTTCCGCCGAGGAATTCTGCGCCTCGCTGTCCGCGAATTCGGATGTCACGACGTTCGCGTACTCGATGATCGGCCTGAAAGCTGGCGTCGACATGATGCTGTGGAGCCTCGCCCCAAGCGTCGAGGCGCTGGAAGAAAAGATTGCGGCGGCACTGCGGACAGGGATGGGTACGTGGATGGCCCCGCGACAAAGCTTTCTCGGCATCATCCGGCCGTCGCAGTACGTCAAGCGCCCGACACCACAGGAGCAATCACTTTTCAGCGGTGAGCGCTCGAAGTATCTGGTCGTGTATCCGTTCACCAAGAGCGCCGATTGGTATTTGCTCGGTCAGGAGGAGCGGCAGACGGTGATGAACGAGCACATGAAGATCGGGCATCGCTACCAGCAGGTGCGGCAGCTGCTCGCTTACTCGTTCGGCGTCGACGACATGGATTTTCTCGTCGCGTACGAGACCGATGACCTCGCGGCCTTCGGCGATCTGGTCCGCGAGCTGCGCGGGACCGAAAGCCGGCGCTCGACGGTTCGGGACACACCCATAATGACCGGGATCCACCGGCCGATCGAGGCGATCACTCGTCTTTTGGGCGCTGAATGACAGTCGCCGCGGACCTCTTTCCAGGTGGGGTGAACAGCCCCGTCCGAGCGTATCGAGCGGTCGGCGGCGAGCCACCGGTTCTCGTGCGTGGCGAGGGGGCGTTCGTCTGGAACGACGCCGGGCGCAGGTACATCGACTACGTCGGCGCGTTCGGCCCACTCCTGCTCGGCCACGCCAATCGAAGTGTTGTCGAGGCGATCAAGAACGCAGCCGAAGCGGGAGGCTCGTTCGGCGTGACCGGCCCGGGCGAGGTCCGCCTCGCCCAGCTGATCAAAACTCGAATGCCTTCGATCGAGCGGATCAGGTTCGTCAACAGCGGGACCGAGGCGGCGATGAGCGCGCTTCGCGTCGCGCGAGCCGCCACCCGCCGCGACCTCATCGTCAAGTTCGAGGGCGGATATCACGGGCACGCCGACTCGCTGCTCGTGGAGGCGGGCTCGGGCGCCGCCACGCTTTCGATTCCCGGCAGCGCCGGCGTCGCCCCCTCGGTCGCGGCTCAGACCCTGGTCGCGACCTACAACGACCTCGATTCGGTCGCGGCGCTGCTGGATTCGCATCGGAACAACGTGGCCGCGGTCATCGTGGAGCCGGTCGCGGCCAACATGGGCGTGGTCGCGCCCGTTAGCGGATTCCTCCAGGGCTTGCGCGACCTCACCGAACGGGCCGGCGCGCTGCTCATCTTCGACGAGGTGATCACCGGATTCCGCGTCGCGCCCGGCGGAGCCCAGGAGCTGTACGGCGTGCGCCCGGACCTGACCGTGCTCGGCAAGATCATCGGCGGCGGTCTGCCGGTTGGGGCGTATGGCGGCCGGGCCGACCTGATGGACCTCGTCGCGCCGTCAGGACCCGTTTATCAGGCGGGCACTCTTTCCGGACATCCCGTCGTGATGGCGGCGGGCGAGGCGACGCTGGCCCAACTGACCCCGGACATCTACGCCAAAATCGAGTCCCAAGCGGCGCGCCTTGAATCCGGGGTGCGAGTCGCAGGCGCATGCGTCGTACGCGTCGGATCGCTGCTGACGCTCTTCTTTCGCGGACGGCCACCTCGCAACTTCCGCGAGGCGAAAAGCTCGGACACGAAAGCCTTCGCGCGTTTCTTCCACTCCATGCTCGAGGCCGGTGTGCTCCTTCCGCCGTCGCAGTTCGAAGCCTGGTTCGTGTCCGCGTCGCACGACGGCTCCGTCATCGACTCCACTTTGGAGGCCTTGAGGTGAGCCGCTTCCTCGACGCGGCCCGCCGCAAGCCGGTGGACGCGACCCCGATCTGGCTCATGCGCCAGGCGGGCCGCTCACTGCCCGAGTACCGCAAGCTGCGGGAGCGATGGACGCTGGCGGAGATCGTCGCCCAGCCGGAGCTCTGCGCCGAGGTCACGCTCCAGCCGGTGCGCCGCCTCGGGGTCGACGCGGCGGTGATGTTCGCCGACATCATGCTGCCGGTCGGCGGCATGGGCGTGGCGTTCGAGCTGGTGGAGAACGTCGGCCCCGTGATCGACCATCCCATCGCCACGGCCGAGGACGTGGCGCGACTGCGCGTGCCGGAGGGGGAGGAGGCGGCGCCGCAGGTGATCGCCGCCGTCCGGCGTGTGGTCGCGGATTCGCCCGTCCCCGTGATCTGTTTCTCCGGCGCGCCATTCACGCTCGCCAGCTACCTGATCGAGGGCCGGCCGTCGCGCACCTTCGCGAAGGTCAAGGCATTCATGTACACACAGCCCCAGGCCTTCGACCTGTTGATGGACAAGCTGGCGAGGACGATGAGCCGCTACCTGCAAGCCCAGGTCGCGGCCGGCGCGCAGGCGGTCCAGCTGTTCGACTCATGGGTCGGCGCGCTGACACGTGACGATTACGAAACGCGCGTCGCGCGTCACACGCGAGCGATCTTCGACGCGCTCGCGCCGACCGGAGTTCCGCGCCTCCATTTCGGGACCGACACGGCCCACCTGCTGGAGTCGATCGTGCAAACGGGGCCAGACATCGTCTCGCTGGACTGGCGTGTCCCGCTTGACGAGGGCTGGGATCGGGTCGGACACGAGCATGGCATCCAGGGCAACCTCGACCCCGCCGTGCTGCTGGGACCGGCCGACCTCGTTCGGGAACGTACACATGACGTGCTGCGTAGGGCGGCCGGCCGGCCTGGCCACATCTTCAACCTCGGTCATGGCGTGCTGCCCGAGTCGATCGTCGAAAACCTCCAGCTGCTGGTCGACACCGTGCACTCATGGGTGCCCGCCAATGTCGCATGAGCCTTCGACCGGCATCATGTGCATGGCTTACGGGAGCCCCGCCAAGGAAGTGGACATCGCGGCCTACTACACGCACATCCGTGGGGGACGGGCGCCGTCGGCGGATGCTCTCGACGAGCTGATCCAGCGGTACCGGTCCATCAATGGGTCACCGCTGACCGAGATCACGCGCCTGCAGGCTCATGCGCTGTCGAAAAAGACCGGTCTTCCGGTTTTTGCCGGCATGAAGCACGCGCCACCGTTCATCGCGGATGCGGCGGCGGAGGCGCGGCGCGCCGGCGTCGAGCGGCTCGTGGGGCTGCCGCTCGCTCCCCATTACGCGCGCATTAGCCTCGGCGGCTACCAGCGCTCGCTCCAGGAAGCCTGGGACCGCGAGCTCGTTTTCGTGCCGGGCTTCCATGACCATCCTTCGTTCATCCGGGCGGTGCAGGGCCTGCTTCTGGAGGCGCTCGCGAAGGGGCGACCCGAGCGGCTGTTCTTCACCGCGCACAGCCTTCCCGCATGGATCATCGCGGTCGGTGACCCGTACCACGACCAGCTGATCGAGAGCTGCCGGCTCGTGGCATCTGGCATGGACCTGCCCGACTGGGAGTTCGCCTTCCAGTCGGCGAGTCATACGGGTGAGCCGTGGCTTGGGCCGGACCTCCTCGAGGCGGTCGAACGGTCGGGCGCCCGCGACGTGCTGGTCTGCCCGATCGGCTTCGTCGCCGACCACCTCGAGATCCTGTACGACCTCGACGTGGAGGCGCAGGCATTCGCGCGGGAGAAGGGAATCCGCATCCGGCGCACGACTTCCTTCAACGCGCGGCCGGAGTTCATCGGCGCGCTGGTCGAGATCGTCGCCGGCGCGCTCGTCCGCGTGGCCTGAACCGTCGCAGTCACAGTCCTGTCACAAAGGCGGGCCAAGATGACCACATGAAACTGATCCAATCGCTTGGGCTTTTGCTGCTGGTATCCGCTTGTGGAACAGCTGGAGGCGCCACCTCTTCGCCGTCATCCGCGAGCACGGCGGATTCCTCGGTGCACCACGCAGCGCTGGACGTGCAGAGCTCGCGCTTCGGCCAGATCCTGGTCGACGGCCAGGGTCGCGCCCTGTATCTCTTCGCCGCTGACAAGAGCAAAGACTCGACCTGCTATGAGGCGTGCGCGACGGCTTGGCCGCCGATGCTCGCGGACAAGGGCGCGACGATCGATGCAATGCACGGTGTGACCGCTTCCTTGAGCGGCACCTCAACGCGCAAAGACGGCACGGTCCAGGTGACCTACAACGGCCACCCGCTTTATTACTTCGAGAACGACAAGAAGCCAGGCGAGATCAACTGCCAGGCCGTGGTCAACTTCGGTGCCGCCTGGTACGTCGTCGACCCGAACGGCAACGCGATCACGAAAAGCTGATCCTCCGCCGCCGGCTACCTCGATGCTGGATGAAGACTGAACCAGAAGCGCGTCAGCCCTGGCTCCGAGTCCACGCCGACCCGGCCGCCCGCCGCCTCGATCAGCTCCTTGACGACCGCCAGGCCGATCCCGGCGCCGCCGTGGGCGGCGTCGCGCGATTTTTCGACGCGATAGAAGCGCTCGAACAGGTGCGGCAGGTCGTCCGCCGAGATGCCACCGCCGCTGTTCGCGACGGACACGAGCACGCTCTCGGTCTCGGCAGATGCTCGCACCCAGACAGTGCCGCCGTCCGGTGTGTACCGTCCCGCGTTCTGCAGCAGGTTGCCGAGCACCTGAGCGAGGGCGTCGGGGTCCGCGCGAACCCTCAGGTCGGCGCCAAGCGCGACATGCAGCTTGAGGCCGCGTCGCTCGAATGAGTGCTTATGCAGCTCGACGAGCGCCTCGACAATCGGAACGAGATCGAGCTCGAGTGGCTCTTTGCCCACCGCGCCTCCCGTGACCAGAACGTCAAGCGAATTCGAGAGGCGCAGGAGCCGGTCGATCTCCTCTTGAAGCGACGAGTACGCATCAGAGGAGGCGGGCACCACACCGTCCTGCAGTGCCTGCAGGTAGCCGTGGAGGTTGGTCAACGGAGTCCGCAGCTCATGTGCAAAGCTGAGGATCAAATCGTTGCGCTGGCGCTCTTGATCCTGGAGGCTCGCCGCCATCTGGTTGAAAGAATCCGCCAGGGACGCGAGCTCGCGGGAGCCCGGCCGGGCGACGCGGGCGTCGTATGAGCCTTGTGCGATCCGGCGGGCGGCCCGGGCCACCTCGGCCAGCGGGCGTTCGATCTCGCGCGCAATCAGAACCGCAAGGATGATCGCGCATGCAAGGCCGGCCACCGAAGCCCCGATCAAGACGCGCGTGACGGACTTGTCGAACATCTCGTAAGAGGCGGCGGCCGCGTTGCCGTGCTGGGCCATCAGAGCTTCGAAGGTCGCGCGACCGACGAGCAGCACTCCCGCCGCCACCAGGGCCACTGCGATGAGTGCGGTGAGAATGCCTGCCAGGGCCATTCGGACCGTAAGCGAATTGACGCGCCCGCGCATCAGCCCATTCCCAGCCGGTAGCCCACCCCACGCGCGGTGACCACGAATCGTGGGTGGCTTGGGCTGTCGCTGAGCTTCAATCGCAGACGCCTGACATATACGTCGA
>VBGV01000049.1 GCA_005880755.1 Chloroflexota bacterium | reverse complement strand
TCCGCGTCGACATCGACTTCAACGTCGACCTCTTCCACGTCCTCGACGTCATCCAGCTCTTCCGCCAGCCTCCAGCCTTCGAGTGGCGTTAGCTCGTCCTCGTCCGGCAGTGGCGTGGTCGTCTCGGGCGCCTCGCACTGACCGGTGCCCGACACACTCCTCTGGTACGCGACGCGCGGCGCGGGCGCCGTGACGCTGATCCTCCTGACGGCAGTCGTCGTGCTCGGGATCCTCACAGTCCTCCGAGTCCAGAGCCCGAGCTGGCCGCGATTCCTGACCACTGGCCTCCATCGGAACCTCGCCCTGATGACGCTGGTGTTCCTCGCGCTGCACATCCTCACCGCGGTCGTCGATCCCTTCACGCATCTCGGCTGGGCCGCGGCGCTGATTCCGTTCTCGTCCTACTACCGCACGTTCTGGCTCGGTCTGGGCGTCCTGTCCTTCGAGCTTCTCCTCGCCATCGTCGTGACCAGCCTGATGCGCGGGTTCCTCGGCCACAACGCATGGCGCGCGATTCACTGGCTGACCTACGCCGCGTGGCCGGTCGGCGTCCTGCACGGCGTCGGCACGGGCACCGACACCTGGTCGGCGTGGATGCTGGCGATCACGGCAGCGTGCATCGCGGCGGTGGGCGTGGCGATCTTCGTCCGCCTCACATCCGGCTCCACCGATCCGCTCGCCACAGCGCGCGCGAGCTTCCGCACGGCGGTCGACCGCCGCGAGGTCCGATGACTCGACTGCTCGACTCACCGGAAAGGTCCGGCCCATTGCCGCAACTAGGCGTCGACTTCATCGGTGCGATCGAGCGGTCGGGCCTGGTTGGTCGCGGAGGCGCGGGATTTCCAGTGGGCACGAAGTGGCGGGCGGTCGCGCAGCGTTCCGGCGGCCGCGCGGTGATCGTCGTCAATGGCGCCGAAGGCGAACCGCGCAGCCAGAAAGACAGGCTCCTCATGACGACAAGACCGCACCTCGTGCTCGACGGCGCTTTCATCGCCGCACGCGTCCTGCGCGCGCGGCGCGTGATCCTGTACATCGGCGAGCGCCACGAAAAGGCACGCCACGCGATGCTCCGAGCGCTCCACGAGCGGACCGAACCGGAGCGCGGTCTCGTGACGCTTGCCGCTGCTCCAGGGCGCTACGTCGCGGGAGCGGAGACGGCCGCGATCCACTTCCTCAACGAAGGCATCGCGACGCCGACCACGGCGCCGCCGCTGCCGTTCGAGCAAGGCGTCGATCGGGCGCCGACCCTCGTCCAGAACGTCGAAACGCTCGCTCACATCGCACTCATCGCTAGGGGTGGCAGGCCGACCTCGACCCTCATCACACTCGCCGGCGGAGTCGCACGCCCAGGCGTCCTCGAGGTCGAGCTGGGCACGAGCATCGGCGATGCGGTGCGCCAGGGCGGCGGTGTCACCGAGCAGCCGAAGGCCGTCCTGGTCGGCGGTTACTTCGGTTCGTGGATGGAGCCTGCGGAGGCCTGGAAGCTGCCTCTCGACCACCGCGCGCGGCTTGGTTGCGGCGTGATCGGGTTGCTCCCCGCGAGCGCCTGTCCCGTTTGTGAGACGGCCGGCATCATGCGCTACCTCGCTGCCGAGAGCTCGGCGCAATGCGGTCCGTGCTTTTTCGGTCTGAGGGCGCTCGCGGACGCGTGCACCCGCATCGCGGACAACCGCTCGGACGGTCGCGACCTCTCGCGACTCAACCGCTGGGTGGACGAAGTACCAGGCCGGGGAGCATGCCGGCATCCCGATGGCGCGGTCATGTTCCTGTCTTCGGCACTGAGGGTCTTCGCGAGTGACTTTGCGAATCACGGCTCACATGATCTGAGACGCGCGGCGTGAGGCTCGTGGTCGATCCGATCAAGTGCGACGGTCGCGGGCTGTGCGCGGGGCTCCTGCCAGAGCTGATCCGCCTCGACGACTGGGGCTACCCCATCGTCAATCCCGAACCCCTCCCCGCGCACCTGCTCCCCCACGCGCGGCGGGCGGTCGAGGACTGCCCGGTGCTCGCCATCGCGTTGCGCCGCTCGCAGGTCAAAAAATGAGCGCCACCGTCCTCGGCATCGCGGACGATCGCGCGCTCGGCTGCTCGCTTCGGGTCGTCGTGACCAGGCCCAAGGCGCTGGTCGCGGCCAAGAAAGCGGTGGACGAGGTCGTCAGAGCGATGGACTTCGCGGCAAGTCGGTTTCGTGAGGACAGCGAGCTCAGCATGCTGAATGCGAGACCAGACCAGGTCACCATCATCAGCCCGCTGCTCGCCCAGGCGATCGCCGCCGCGCTGCGCGGGGCGGAGCTCACGGACGGCGCGGTCGACCCGACGGTCGGCGCGGCAATCCGCCTGGCCGGTTACGACAGCGACTTCGCGTCGGTCGAGCCGCGCGGCGGTCCCCTGCGACTGGTCGCGCAGCGCATCCCGGGCTGGCAGGCGATCCGTTTCAGCGCGGCGACGCGATCGATCGTGATTCCGCGTGGTGTCGAGCTCGACCTGGGGGCGACCGCCAAGGCGCTGGCCTCCGACCTGGCGGCCGCCGCCGCACACAACGCAGCCGGAGGCGGCGTGTTGGTGAGCCTCGGCGGCGACATCGCGGTCGCCGGCGACGCCCCGCACGCAGGGTGGGCTGTGCAGACCAGCGAGGACAGCGCCTCTCCGATCTCGGACGCCGAGGAGACCATCAGCATCGCGAACGGCGGGGTCGCAACCTCGGGCACGACCGTGCGGCGATGGGTGCGCGGCAGCACCGTACTGCATCACATCGTCGACCCCGCGACGGGCATGCCCGCGGAGAGCTGCTGGCGAAGCGCGACGGTGGTGGCCTCAAGCTGCGTCGACGCGAACATCGCCTCGACCGCCGCGATCGTCATGAGCGAGCAGGCGCCCGCCTGGCTCGAGCTGCACCGCCTGGCCGCTCGGCTGGTGCACCGCGACGGCACCGTGCTGCGCACCCCCAGCTGGCCCCAGCCAGCCAAATCGAAGCTGATCCCCACTATTCTCTGAGCAATTTCACAGGAATCTCGATCAGCATGGTCATCGTGAACAAGGACGGCGCCCGGGTCCTCGTCGTGGACGACGAGCCGAACATCACCGAGCTCGTCGCCATGGCGCTTCGCTACGAAGGATTCAACGTCAAGACCGCCGCCACCGGCCGCGGCGCCCTGACCGCCGTCACCCAGTTCGCGCCGTCACTCGTGATCCTGGACGTGATGCTGCCCGACATCGACGGCATCGAGGTCCTCAAACGCATGAACAGCGCCGGCAACAAGGTGCCGATCATCTTCCTGACCGCGAAGGACGCGACCGAGGACAAGGTCCACGGGCTGACGATCGGCGGCGACGACTACGTCACCAAGCCGTTCAGCATCGAGGAGCTGATGGCTCGGGTACGGGTCGTGCTGCGCCGGCATGGCAGCGACTCGGAGACCGGGAAGCTCTCGCTCGCCGACCTGGAGCTCGACGACGAAGCCCATGAAGTTCGACGCCACGGTCACGTCGTCGAGCTGACCAACACCGAGTACCGCCTGCTCCGCTACCTGCTGATCAACGCCGGCCGCGTGCTGACCCGCAGCCAGATCCTCGACCACGTCTGGCATTACGACTTCGGCGGCGATGCCAGCGTCCTCGAGACCTACATCAGCTACCTTCGGCGCAAAGTCGACCGCTACGACCCGCCGCTGGTGCAGACTGTGCGCGGCGTGGGGTACGTGCTCCGAACGCCACGAAAATGACCCTGTCGCTGCGCGGGCGGCTTCTGATTGGCGTCATCTCGCTCGTCGTCATCGGTCTCGTGGTGGCGAACATCGCCACCTACGTCCTGCTGAAGAACTCGCTGATCGGTCGAGTCGACTACCAGCTGACCAACGGAGTGGACGAGGCCGCCAGCGCGCTGGGCGCCGGGCCCACAAGTCGACAGCACCCTCCATTCCCGGTCGGCACGGTGGTCGAGCTGATCGGAAGCGACGGATCGGTGGTTGACGGCAAGGTGGTGTCACCCAACTTCGCGAACTCACCGACCGCGCGGCCCAACCTCCCCAAGACCCTGCCCAACTACGGGACGGACAAGCCCGCGCCGCCGTACGACGTGAGTGGCACAGAGGGCGTTCAGTACCGCATGACAGACTGGCCGGAAGGCAGGTTCGGCGGTCAGTTCGTCGTGCTCGCCATTCCCCTGACAGACGTGCAGTCGACGCTGAGCGCGCTGCTCCAGACTGAGGCGCTGATCAGCCTCGCCGTGGTCGCTGCCACCGTGGTATTGGCCCTGGTCATCATCGAGATCGGACTCCGTCCACTGCGCCGAATGGGCGCGGTGGCAAAAGACATCGCCGCCGGCGATCTCACGCGGCGAGTGGAACCGGCGACACCACGGACGGAGATCGGTCGCCTTGGCCTCGCCCTCAACGCGATGCTGAGTCAGATCGAAGCCGCCTTCGCTCAGCGGACCGCGTCCGAAAGACGCCTGCGCCGGTTCATCGCCGACGCGTCCCATGAGCTCCGCACGCCCCTGACCTCCGTCCGGGGCTACTCCGAGATGCTGCGCCGCGGGGCCGCCGCTTCCCCCGTCGATGCCGACCTGGCGCGACGCCGGATCGAAGAAGAATCCGTCCGCATGTCCGCACTCGTCGACGACATGCTCCTCATCGCTCGACTCGACCAGGGTCGTCCACTCGAAACCGAGCCCGTCGACCTGCAGGTCATCGCGCGCGATGCCGCCGCCGACGCCCGCGTCGTGGCGCCGCAGCGCGAGATCACGCTCGAGGCGCCCGACAAGGTGGTCGTGTCCGGGGACGACACACGGCTTCGCCAGGTGGTCGGCAACCTGGTCCGCAACGCGCTCGTCCACACGCCGGGGACGACACCCATCGAGATCGCGGTGACGACGCTGAACGGCACCGCGCGGCTGTCGATCGCCGACCACGGGTCGGGGCTGCGCACGGAGGACAAGGAGCGGATCTTCGAGCCCTTCTATCGCGCCGACCCGAGCCGTAGCCGCGACAGCGGCGGCGCCGGCCTGGGGCTGTCGATCGTCAACGCGGTCGTGGCAGCACATGGCGGGCACGTCGACGTGAAGGAAACCAGCGGCGGAGGCGCCACCTTCGAGGTGGAGCTGCCGCTGGCCCCCGCCAGCTAACCCTGGTCTCGCTCCATGCAGCCCATCGCGCTTTCCGCCGGGCAGCTCGTCGCGATCGCGTCGACTACAGCACCCGCGAGCAGGTCGCGGCCGGCCGGGCTCGGGTGCACGTTACAAACGCCAGGCGCCACGACGATCAGCAAACCCGCGGCGCAGCTGCTGCCGCCCGCGTTTAGCGCCGGCTGCTTGAAGGCGTCGAAACCACTCGCGACGATTCCGCCGTAAGCGTTCGCCGCATCAATGATTGGTGCGTTCAACAGCTGGGTGCCTGTGGCGGTTGTTGGGTCGTAACTGACCGAGTAGTAAGTCAACACTACGATGGCGTGGTGGTAGTGGGCCACGTTGCGAATCTCGCCGAGGATGAGACGAAGGTTCGCGTCGATGCTGGTAAGCACCCCGGATATTCCGCTGGCGAAGCAATCGGTATCCTGGCCGTGGCAAACCGCCGCCAGCTTGAAGACGTCATTGGCCCCGAGGTCGATAGTGACCAGACTTACGGTGGGATGAGTGCTGAGGTAATTGAGCGCGAACTGGAGCTGCGAGCCCGAGTACGTGGTGTGAAGTGGGGAGAAATTGAGGTAAGGCAGGCACATGTAGTCTGTGGCGGGGGTTCGCAAGACGAAACCCGCCGTGGTCTCGCCCGGGCAGGATGCATTCACCAAGGGCAGATCGAGAGTCGCGGCGACCGTATTCGGATAGCCCACGAATAAATCTGCGTTGCCAAAGATCAGAGGACTGTAGCCGAAGGCCACTGAGTCTCCTAGCGCCAGATAGCCGTGGGCGTCTCTACTGGCGGAAGCCGGCACAGCGGCCAATACGAAAAGGGCCGTTGTTGACAGGATGGCCAAGATTCGCACCCTCATCCGGAGCACCTCCTGACAAAACCCCGACAGTGGCGGTTACGAATGTAACCCTGATCGCCCCGGCGCGCTAGTCAAAGCTTCGGCCGGAACGCCAGCACGTCCCCCGCGTTGTCGCCGACGACGACCAGATTGCCCGCCAGCGCAGGGCCGCTGCGAACCGCCGAGTGGGTGTCGTAGGTCCACAAGATGTTGCCGCTGGGCGAAAGCGCGAGGACGGAACCGGTCTTGAGGTCGCCGAAGACCGCGCCCATGCCGAACACCACGACACCATTCCCGACCGCGGGTGCCGAATAGACCGGCAGGTCGGTGTCGCGGCGCCACGCCACGGCGCCGTCCGACGGATCGAGCGCGAACAACCCAGTCGGCGGACTCGCCGAGCCCAGGTACAGGAGCCGGCCGTCAAACGCGGGCGACGCTATGAGGCCGTGGACCGCGCTGCCCTTGACGATCTCACGCGACCAGACGACGTCACCCGTCGCCGGGTCGAGGACGGCCAACAGCCCCTCCACCGCCGCCTGCGCGATGACTTCGCGACCGCGCAGATCGAAGATGACCGGCGAAGCTCCTATGTCGAGGTCACGATCGGCATCGGGGTAGAGGCTCGCGAGCCACGTGCGTTTGCCGGTGCTGGGGTCGAACGCGAGCAGCCCGTCCTCCGGGTTGCCGACGCCGACAAACGCCCGTCCCGAAGCATCGATCGCGGGCGTCGACCAGACTCCGCCGCCGGCCGCGCAATCGGGCCGGACGCACATCATCCAGCGCTCACGGCCGGTCGCAGCGTCGAGGCCGAACAGCCGCCCGGGCACGAGCGGGTTGTCACCGTACGGTGAGGCCACGCCGGCGATCACAAGATCCGCGTACGCGACGGGCGACGCCCATACGTTCGCGTTCGGCGGGCCTTTCCAGTCCCACAGCTGATCGCCGCTCGAGAGGCGACGAGCGTAGACGTGTCCCGTGAGCGTGCCTACATACACGCGGTCCGCGGCAACCGTCGGCGAGCCGGCGATAGCGCCGAGCCCGTGCCTGGCCCACACCGTCGCGCCCGTTCTCGCATCGAACGCCGCGAGCGTGCCACCAGCGCTGCCGGCGATCACCATCCCCGCGGCCACAGCCGGCGTTCCATCGACCGGGCCATCGAGATGAGCTCGCCACGCGATGGCGAGGCGGGGCGCTGTTCGATCGGTCAATTTTGCGGTCGGCGGATGGCCGTCGCGCGCGAGGTCGCCCCGGTACATCGACCAGGTCTCCGCGGGATTAGCGGACGGCGGGGCGGCAGGCGCGGAGGAGCAGGCGACCAGGAGCATGATCGCGGCTGCTCTCTTAGCAACTTCCAAGCTTTGTAACAGGAGACTGTGAGGCCTCACTGGCATCCTGGAAAGCACCGGATGCCACCTCCGGTCCTTTCCCCCAAACGTAGGGGGCGACCCCTAGCGCCCCCTACACCCCTTCCCTCGCCGGCAGGCGAGGTGGCACCGCAACCTCGCTCAAACCGAGCCGCCGGTGGAGAAAAGCCAGCCGGCGTGGCGCCCACCAGTTGGCTCGGCCGAGGATTCTCATCACGGCCGGCACGATCAATATGCGCACGATCGTGGCGTCGATGGCGATTGCTACCGCAAGGCCGATTCCGATCGATTTGATGATCACGACCTGCGCTAGCCCGAATGCGATGAACACGGCGCACATGATCGCGGCAGCACCGGTGATCAAACGCCCGCTCTTCTCCAGCCCCATCGCGACGCCGGCCTGGTTGTCCCCGGTCCGCTGGTACTCCTCCTGAATCCGGCTGATCAGCAGGACCTCGTAGTCCATCGACATACCGAAGACCAAGCTGAAGAGGATCACCGGAATGCTGGGGTCGATCGATTGCGCCGTGAAACCCAGCAGCCGGCTGAAATGACCCTGCTGAAAAACGAAGACCAGCGCGCCGAACGACGCCGAGATCGAGAACAGGTTCGTCAGCACGGCCTTCAGCGGCAGCACCACCGATCCAGTGAGCAGAAAGAGGATGACGTACGTGACTAAAATCACCGTTCCGACCGCGGTTGGGGTTCGCTGGACGATGAAGTTCACGATGTCCAGGTCCTCAGCCGTGCCGCCAGTCGCAAGGACCTGGCCGCCGGCTAGATGCTCGGCGCGCACCGCCCTCACGATCGCCCGCGCCTCATCGCTCGTGTAGGGCTTATTGGTCAGCACGTTGAGCAGGACGATGTGCGGACCGGCGCCCGTCGCGAGCGCGTCCTGCATCGGGGATGGCAGTGAATCGCGAGGACCTGAGTAGAGGCTCTGGTAGTCCGGGCGGCTCAAGCTGGGGTCGATGTCGAAGATGCTCTGGACACGAATCACGTTGGGCAGGGCGGCGAGCCTGCGGCTCAGGTCATAGGCTGCACCAACGTGCTCGGGGGTGAAAGGCGATGAGTCGGGGTAGTAGGCGACCGCCTCGATCGAGGTCTCGTTCCAACCCGGGAAATCGCTCACCAGCGTGTCGTAACCCTGGCGCGCCTGGTTCGACGGGGGCAGCGCGTCGACGTCGCTGCTCGCCATCCGCAGCTGCAGCAATGGAGTGCCCAAAGCGACCAGCACGACAAGCGCGGGGATCAGAGCGAACCACGGCCGGCGCATGACCCACATCGCCATGCCATGCCACGCTCCTGTACCCGCGGGCCGGCGTGTCCCCAGCGAGGACATGATCCGTCTCGCCCATCGGGGCCACCAGTCCACGCTGGGGCCGAGAATCGCCAGCGCGGCGGGAAGGAAGGTCAGGCCGTACAGCACGGCGATCGCGACCACAATCGCGCCGGCCCCGCCCATCGAGGCCATGAAGGTGCCCTGGAAGAACAGCATCGCGGACAGGCCGATCGCGACCGCGATGCCGGAAAAAGTGATCGCACGACCGGCGGTCGACATGGCGATGGCGATCGCCTCCTCGCGAGTAGCTCCGCTCGAGAGCTCATCCCGAAATCGGTTGACGACGAACAGCGAATAGTCGATGGCGACCGCCAGTCCGATCAGGGTCACGATGTTGGTCGCGTACTGCGATACATCGGTGAAATGGGCGAGGAACATCGTGCCGGCCAGCCCGCCGACGATCGCCAGCAGTCCCACCCCCAGCGGAAGCAGCGCGGCGACGACGGCCGCAAAGATGAGGATCAGCATCAGAAACGTGACCGGCAGCGCAACGTATTCAGCTCGCTGAAGGTCGGAGTCGAGCGTCGAGTTGAAGGCAAGGTTCAGCGGAACCTGGCCGGTGGCGACGACCGTGAGGAGGCCTGGATGGACAGCGGCGACGACCTCGTTGACATATTGCTCGGACTTCTGGGACCGGTCTTTGAATTCCACGATGACCAGCGCTTGGTGCCCATCGTGTGAGATGAAGGTGGCCTGTTCGCTGGCCGGCACGCCGTATGGGGTCGTCAGGCCGGTCACCCTTGGATCGCTCTTGAGCGGCGCGATCGCCGCCTCGAGGGCTGATTGGAAAGCGGGGTCGGTCGCATTCAGCGTCGAGCTGCTGAAGATCAGGGTCATGCCCGATGTCACCGCCACCGGTTGCTCTCGGTGGATTTCGCGCGCGACCAGCCTGGCGGTGCGTCCCGCCTCGAGGTCCGCCCCGAAACCGCCGTTACCCTCGAGCTGGCCTCCGGTCAGGACTCCGATCACGGAAACGCCGAGCAGCAGCGCCGACGCGACCAGCGTGACCCAGCGGAAGCGATAGACGAACCGGCCCCAGCGGGCAAACACCGGGGCACACGATACAACCAGGGTGCTACGCGACCTGGGTCAGGACAGCTTCCAGTGGACCCCTTGCAGCACCGGTTTGGTCACGTTCAGATACGCCTGCAGGTTGTCCTGCCGGGTCAACACCATGACGACGTAATAGACGCTGCCGCTGGCGTTGGCGCCCGCGAAAATCGACGCCGCCGCCGGCACCGAGTGGGAGCCGCTGGTGAGCGTGAAGCACATCGTCCAGCTGATGCCCTTCGCCCCGTTGAACGTGGTGTTGGTCGTCGACGTGTTGGGGCAGTTGCGCGTGTCCGGGTATTTGCCCTTGAAGTAGCCGTCGATGGAGCTCTTGTTGTCCTGCGCCGACTGCGCCGGGCTCGAGGGCCCGCTCGCCAGCGTCACGTCTCCTTCGGAGTTGGGGTCCATCAGGATGATCGTCTCGCTGTCCTTGCTTGCCACCGACCAACCCGGCGGCACAGGGACCGTGAGCCCGTCATTCGACTCCGTGGTCGTGGCGCCCGGCTTCGAGGTCGGAGAGGCGACCGGGGTGGGCGTCACCCCAGGGGACGGGCTCGTCAGCGGACTGCCGATCCCGGAGCCGCCGGGGGAGTTGCGGTTGCCGATGACCGCGAGCGCGGTGCCCAATCCCGCCATCAACACGGTCAGGGCGAGGACACCCGCGATGATCAGCATCCACGGCGTGCGATGGACAGGCGCGGTCACGCCTGACGGTGTGTAGTACGGGCTCTGATAGCCGGTCGGGCCCACGACCGGCGGCGCAATCCCAACGGGCGGCCCGGCAAACGCTCCGGGAGGTGCCGCCGGTGGCGCGGGCGGCGGCGCGCCGGCGACGGGGCCGGCCGCGGTCAGCGCCGTCCCGCAGGCCTGGCAGTAGAGGTTGCCGTCAGGGTTCTGAGCGCCGCATCGGGCGCAGGTCAACGCCATCTAGGTTTTTCCGCGCGCCTTGGTCGCCGTGTCGGTGCGCGGCTTGCGCGCTCGCTTGACCGAGGCCGGCGCAGCGGTGAGAGCCATGCCGCAGTTGGGGCAGAAGCCCGACGCGACGATGTGCATGTGACAGTTGGGGCAAATCGTTTCCGCAAAACCCATGTGCGCGGCCTCCTCCAGCAGCGCGTGGTGCAGGAGGTAGCGGATGTAGATGAGCAGCGCGCCGACCACACCGGCTTGCCAAACGAGGACGAACAGTGGGTTGACCTGCGCGTCCTTCAACAACAGCGTGCCGAGGGCGAACGCGACATGCGCGATGACCGCCATGGCCACGCCGCCGATCTCGCGGCCCGCGAGACTCCCCCGCCGGTATCGCCATATCGCTGCCACCACCATCCCGGTGGCGCTCCCCTGCAGCAGCGGCTGGAAGACGGCCAGCGTGGCGAGGTCATAGATCCAGTTGCCTGGCGTCATGTGCGCCGGGAGGCTCGTCAAGGCGCTGGAAAAACCCACGAGCGATTCGGCGACGCTGAAGCCGAGCCCGGCGGCGATGCCGAAGACCAGGCCATCCACGGTCTCGGGAAAGTCGGCGCGGTTCGGAAGCAAGATCGCGGGCAGGGGCTTGAGCGCCTCCTGCACGATCGGGACCAGCAGCCCGATGAAAAGCAGCGTGCCGGCGCCGATCCCCGCGTTGCGCAGCGGGTTGCCGACACCGGGATACGGGTTGTAGACGGCGCGTTCGATCAGTGTCAGGACGAGTCCCACCACGGCGCCGCCGCCGATCGTGAATCCCAGCACCGTCGCCGGCTCGTCGCGATAGACCTGCGCCTCGTAGAGATAGATCAAGTAGAGGACGGGGACGAGGAACGTCGCGACCAGGATCGCGGCCGTGATGAGCCCGGCGATGTACAGGATGAGGATGCCGGCCAGCCCGGCCGCGAACGCCCAGCGGAACTCGTGGATCTTGTGCTGGCCGAGATGCGGAAACAGGGTCGTGAAAACCGACGGCTGGACGACGTGCTCGTTCGGGTGGGCGGCATATCGGTGTTCGCGTTTCTTGGCGTCGCCGATCTCCGCCGCCGTCCCCTGGTGCGCGCCGCAACGGGTGCAAAACACGCCGTCCGGAACGTCGTTGGAGCAGTGGTCGCAGCGCACGGCCCGTAAGGATATCGACCGGCGCCGACTTATGACCGGTTAGTTGCGGGCTTTACGCGGGCTTGACTTCCTCGGTCTCCGAGGGCACCCAGCCGCGGACGAAGTGGCAGGAATAGTGCCCGGGGTGCTTCTCGAAGTAACGCTGGTGATAGTCCTCGGCCCGCCAGAAGTCGGTCGCCGGCACGATCTCGGTCACGATCTTCCGGTCGAAGAACTTCTGAGCCTCTTCCTTTGATTTCCGGGCGGTCTTCTCCTGCTCCGGGTCGTGGAAGAAGATCGCGGAGCGGTACTGGTGGCCCATGTCTGGGCCCTGGCGGTTCAGCGTGGTCGGGTCATGCATGTTCCAGAAAGAGTTGAGCAGCTGCTCGTAAGACACCTTCGCGGGGTCGTACGTGACTTCCACCGCCTCGGCGTGGCCAGTGCGGCCCATGCATACCTGCTCGTAGGTGGGGTGGTCGACGGTGCCTCCTTCGTAACCCGAGACGGCCTCGATGACTCCAGGCACCTGGTTGAAAAGATGCTCGACGCCCCAGAAACACCCGCCGGCGAAAGTCGCTTTCTGCATTGCTCCCTCCAAGATAGTCCGACACCCTGATGATTCCCGTAGTGGACGGATCCGTAACAGGGTGTCGGCGGCGTCGGCTGTACCATCTGCCGCCAGATCCGCAGGCCGGGAGCGTCAAGCGAGGCAGGCGATGAATTCAGGCCAGATCGGCGTTGCGCTGCTGGGCGCAACAGCTTTGTTTGCGTTGTGGGCAGCGATCTTCGCCACCCGCGCCGACCGCGCGACTCGTCGGGCGACCCGGCTCGCCGGCGAACGTTGGGAGGCCAGCACCAAGCCGGTGCCTCACATCACATTCACCGAGTTCGCATCGCCCGGCCAGTCGATCCAGGTGCAGGTGGAAAATCTGGGCGGGATCCTGGCCGGATGCGGAATGATCCTCCAGAAAGGCGACGAGCTCTATGCCGGCGAGGTCACACTGCCCGAAAAGGCGCCGGCACGCCCGATCTCCCTTCCGTTCATCGTCAAAGCCTGGCAGCGCACCGCACAGCCGAAGCCGCTGCTTCTGGTCGCGCGCGACGTGGCCGGCCGGTGCTGGGACTGCCTGGACGGCGGCAAGCAGGTCAAGGATCCCAAGAAGTGGCTGGCGGGCCAGCTGCGCGGGCTTCGCATGCAGGGCATGGTCGACTTCCCGTCTGTGACGGGGACCGCCAGGCGTTAGTGGGTGTGGTCGAGCTCGGCTTTCAGCTTTAGCTGCACGTTGCCCTTCAACGCCTGAGACACTGGGCATCCGTCCTTCGCCTCCTCGGCCAGCTTCTGAAACGCTGCGGCATCGATCCCGTGGATGTGGCCGCGGACGGTGATCGTGCTCGAGGCGATTCCCTTGCCGGGGACGAACTCGACCTCGGCGGTCGTGGTCAGCCGCTCCGGCTGGTAGCCGGCCTTGGCCAGGCCGTTGGAAAGGGCCATCGAGTAACAGGCCGCGTGGGCCGCGGCGATGAGCTCCTCCGGGCTCGTCCCACCGTGATCGCGTTCAGTCCGAGTCGACCATGTGACGGGGAACTCGCCGAAGGTGCCGCTGGCGACCTTCACGCGCCCGCGTCCACTTGTCAGGTCGCCTTCCCAAACCGCGTCCGCCCTGCTGATCGCAGCCATGCCGTACCTCCCAACCGCGTGCTGATCTGCAGGATAGTTGTTGCGGTGAAACGGCAATGAAAGCGCACGAGGTACCGGAGCTCGATCCGCAGCCGCGCGAAGAAGATGGTCACGGCTACGTCGACGTGCTCGCGTCGGAAAAGCTCAGCGTCGGCTTGGCGATCTGGCCCGCCGGCTCAACCGACCGCCAGCGGCCACATGAAGAGGACGAGGTCTACTACGTGATCAACGGCCGTGGTGCGATTCGCGTGGCGGATGAGGATCGACCAGTGAAAGCCGGCAGCCTGGTCTTTGTCGCGGCCGGTGTGGACCATCGATACCACGACATCGAAGAGGAGATCCGCGTGCTGATCTTCTGGGCGCCGCCGCACAACGCGCCGCGTCATCATTAGACCGGATGTCCCAGCAGATGCCTGCAGTGTTGGTGACCACGACCGAGAATCCTGCCGGCTACGAGGTCAAGCAAGCACTCGGTCAGGTCTTCGGCGTGGTTGTGCGGAGCAGAGGTCTCGGCGGCAACGTGATGGCGGGCCTGCGCTCGCTCGCCGGCGGTGAGATCGTGGAGTACACGCGACTGGTCGAAGACACCCGCCGGCACGCAATCGATCGCATGATCGAGAACGCTCGCGCGATGGGAGCCAACGCGGTCGTGATGATGCGCTTCGACTCTTCCGAGATGGGTCAAACGATGACCGAGGTCGTCGCCTACGGAACCGCGGCGATCATCGAGCGCAGGTAGAGATGCATATAGAGCCTGTCATCTTCGTGATCGTCCTCATCTTTGCGGTCGTCGGCTACTTCGTCTGGGACCGTCGCTATCGCGGCGACGACAAAGGCACTTTCAAACCGACCGGCGAGGTGTTCAAGGACCCCACATCGGGCAAGATGACTCGGGTATACGAGGATCCTGCCACCGGGCGGCGGCAGTACAGGGACGAGCCCTAACTTCTCGAAGGATTGAGGCGGGCCGGGTTGCCGGCGGGGTCGAGGACCAGCGCCGGCAGGTAATCGCCCACCGGCGCGCGTACCCACCACGCACCTTCCGCGCGCAGTTCGGCCAGCGTCGAGAAGCGGTAGCGATAAAGCGTCGCGCGCACGGAAGCCGGTGGACGGTCGGGGAAAGGGTTGTGCCCCAGCAGCCTCAATGTTGGCCGGTCTCCCTCGAGGAGCTTGATGAGAAAAGCGATGAACCACTGGTGCCGATACGGCGATTCCATCGCCGCAAACCACATCAGCCAGTCGAGCCGGAGGTGATAGGGCGCGTACTGGCGCGAGACTCGGCGCGGGTCACCGGGCTTGCCTTTGAATTCATAGGCCTTCCACTCCACCTCGGCCGGCTCTGAACTGGCTGTGCCTTCGACGACGATCTCGTATCGCTCCTTCGTCACCGAACCGAACGCGCCGTACGTGTTGACGAGGTGGAAAGGGTCGAAGCTGAAGTTCATGACCTGGTTCGGTGAGATGAGGTTCAACACCGGCCGGTAGCTCAGCACCACGACAAGCAAGGTGACCGCGATAACGAGCCACTGCCACCAGATC
>VBGV01000048.1 GCA_005880755.1 Chloroflexota bacterium | reverse complement strand
CGGTCGCGGCCGACCAGGAAGACGTTTGGGTCGCCAGCGCGTCGGTCGCCGCCTCTCTTGACATCGATGCTCTGGCCCTGACCAAGCTCGGCCGCCTGGTGGCCACGACCCCGGATGTGTGTCGCGAGGGCGAGTTCGCGCCCGACTACGCGGAGTGGACATTCCTGCCTTCGTACAACGTGCACTTTTTCCGGCGGGTCCACACGATCGATGACTTTCTGGTCGTGCAGAACTCGCTCCTGCCACGCGCGGCGGGGGAAGGCACGACCACAACGTCGCCGGGCACCGCCGGCACCGCGTTCAAGGTGGAGGAGGGCGCGGCGCTGCCGGACGGCATCGTCACCTTTCTGATGACCGACGTCGTGGAGTCGACGCCGCTGTGGCTTGCCAGCCGCGGGTCGATGTATCAGACGATGCGGCGGCACGACCAGCTCCTGACGTCGGCGATCGAGGCCAATGCGGGGATCGTGCTGAAGGAGCGCGGCGAGGGCGATTCGTTCTTCGCGGTGTTCCCACGCGCGACCGACGCGGTGGTCGCGGCGGTGGAGGCGCAGCAGGCTATCCAGTCGGAGCCGTGGCCCGACCGTATTGCGCTCTCCGTGCGGATGGCGGTCCTCACCGGTGAGGCAGACGCCCAGGATCGGGACTATCGCTCGCCGGCCGTCAACCGGTGCGCCAAGCTGCGGCGGCGCGCGGTGGGCAACCAGATCCTCGTCTCGGAGACGACGTATTCGATCGTGGCCGACATCCTGCGCTCCGATATCCAGCTTGTGTCGGTCGGCAAGCGGCGGCTCGAGGGACACGACCGGCAGGAAGAGGTCTACGTCGTGCAGAACCCGGAGGTGGAGCTCGAGGCGGGGGTGGCGGGGGACGACGTCGAGGCGGCGGTCTCTTAACAGCCGGGGTTGACCCCTCCCGGTACGCTGGTGCCGGCAGGCCGGCGGGGGAGGGATCCGGCAATCGAAGGGAGGGACCCACCAGAGGTATGCCTGTTTCGCCCCTGGGTGGAAGCCGTCGCCACCAAATGGCGTTGAATGGAGGGCGATGGCACGGTCCAGCGGTTCGAGCGGCGGCATAAGCGTCGACCGGTTTTCGGTCGTGCTGGTGGCGGTGGCGGCAACCCTTTGGGCGTCGGACGCCTACTTCCGCAACCAGCTCATCAGTCACCTGACACCGACCCAGATCGTGGTCGCCGAGGACGGGTTGATCACGCTGTTCCTGCTGCCGGTGCTGATCCGCAGCGTCCACGAGCTGCGGAATCTCGGTTGGAAGGGATGGCTGGCGGTCGTGATCATCGCCGCCGGCGCGCAGTCCCTGGCCACCATCCTGTTCACGGCGTCATTTCAGCAAGCAGCGACGTACAAAGTCTTCGCGGAGACGTTCGTGCTCCAGCAGACCCAACCCCTGATCGCGATCGTGCTCGCCTGGATCGTCCTCGGCGAGCGTAGGCGCCCATGGTTCTGGCCGGCGGTGGTCGTCGCCATGGTCGGCGTGTATCTCGTCGTGTTCGCCCAGGACCCGACAGCCCCGGTTTCGGCGCTGCAGCAGGGACGCGTCGAGGTCGGGCTGCTCGCGCTCGGGGCTGCATTGCTCTGGGCGAGCGGAACGGTGCTCGGCCGCTTCGCTCTCGGCTCGATCAGCTTCTGGAGCATGACCTCGCTCCGCTTCACACTCGCGCTCCCGCTGCTGGTGACGATCGTGGTGGTCCAGTACGGGATGGGGGCCTTCTCCCACTACCAGTTCAGCGATTTCGTCCCCAACCTGTTGGCCATCGCGCTGGTTCCCGGCTTGCTGGCCCTTCTCCTCTACTACCGCGCTCTTTCCCGGACGCCCGCGTCCCTGGCCACGATCGCAGAGATGGCCTACCCGGTCGCGGCGACGTTCATCGCCTCCGCCCCTCCGCCCTGGGGGTTCAATCAACCGATCTACGGCGTGCAGCTGGTCGGTACAGCCCTCCTGATCGGAGTCATCGTCCTTCTCAACCTGACGAAGGAAAGGGTCGCCGAGGTCTCGGCTACGAGCACGCTCAAGCTCGCCGAGAGCTGAGGGAGGGAGGGGAATGGCGCGCGAATACGGCACCTCGGTAGAGACCACGGCATCACCCGACAGGGTCTGGCAGATCTGGTCCGATATGTCCACCTGGGGGGAATGGAATCCCAATGTTTCGACGATGGACTGGCAGGGCGGCTTCGTCTCCGGGTCGACCGGAGTGATGAACACGAAAGCAGGCCAGCACCACAGCATGCAGCTGGTCGACGTGCAGCCGAGCCGCGGCTTCGCCTTGGTGACCAGCGTCGTGCCGGGGACGAAGTTTCGCTTTCACTGCCGAATCGAGCCGGCGGGCGCGAAGACGAAGATCAGCCAGACGGTCGATGTCGGCGGTCCGCTCGGACCGGTCATGGGCGGGATGCTCGGCCCGCAGGTCTCGAAGGAGTTTGGGACCCTGCTCGCCAACCTGGCGCGGAAGGCCGAGACGGCCTAGCTCACATTAGATAAAGGACGCGACCGCTCTCGGTAGGCTGCGGTCGCGCGGCGCCAGCTGAGCACCACGCCGGCCACCATCGCCACCAGGAACACCGCCAGAGAGATCGCCAGCACCGCCGGTCCGACCTTGCCGGCCGCGATTGCGGCCGCCAGCGGCGCCCAGTCCACGGTCGCGGCTCCGTTCAGCCACGCGATCAAGCCGGTGGCAAACGCAGCCAGCGCGAGCGTCCAGCGCCGTTCCCCTCGCGACATCTGTTTCAGGTCAAATCGCCGTTGGCGCTCGGAGACCGGCACCCTGCCGAGGCGGCTCAGCAGGACCAGCCACAGCACCAGCATCACGATGCCGATCGTGAGCGCGATCCACGGATACGCGGTCTTGTCGATTGGCGAGAGATCGGAGGACCCGGCCCACGCTGCCATCGGCAGCGCCCACATCAGGCTGGTCAGCGCCGCAAACCCCGTCCGGCCGAATCGATCCACAAGTCGTGTCATCAAAGCGCGTATTTCTCCGCCAGATATTGATCGAACGTGACCAGCCCGTCCTTGTGCTCAGGACATGTGAGACGGCCTTCGGCAACCTGCCGGCTCGCCTTGAAAGGAAGCCACAGGTTCATGAGCCGGCGCCTTTCTTTGCGAGCCGCGAGCCACGACTCGGCGATGCTCCGGAAGTCGAGGACCTGCGGGCCGCCGAAATCGGGCAGCATGCCGGCAGGCTTGTCGAGCACGATATCGACGACGCGCCGGGCAACCTCTCTGGATTCAACCGGCTGGAACTGCCAGCCGAACGGGATGGCGAGCATCCCGGGCAATCGTGCAAACGCACGAAGGGTGAGCTCCATGAAGCTGTGGAACTGCGTCGCGCGAAGAATCGACCACGGCACCATGCCCTCGCGAACCAAGGTTTCGGCGGCGATCTTGATCCGGTAGTACGGATACGCGACGCCTTCGATGCCCACGATCGAGATGTAGACGAAGTGACCGATGTTGGCGTCGCGCGCGAGCTCCAGCAACCGCCTGGTTCCACGGACGTCGGTTGCTCGGAGAGCCATCGGCTCGCGAGTGGCGGACGCCGCGTGGACGATGGCATCCATTCCCGCCAGCGCCTTGGGCAGGCCCGCGCCAGTTTTCAGATCGCCCTGCACGGCATCGACGTGACCGCGAGGCTCGCGGCTCAGGATGCGAGCGCGATGTCCCGATTGGCGCAACAGCATCACGACATCGCGACCCAGCGTTCCGGTACCGCCGGTGACGAGAACATTCATCGCTTTCCGAGCTGTTCGCCGAAAAACTCCATTACTCGATGCCACGAATCATCGGCGGCTTGTTGGTCATATGACCTGCTGGTGTCGTTGAAGAACGAATGCCGGGTGTTGGGATAGATCTTGATGTCATGCGTGATCTGCTCGCGGGTCAAGGCCTGGTCGATCGCGCGCCCTGCCCGTGCGGTGAAATCGTTTTCAGGATAGGAGCCCACCACCGGGCACAGTCGTTTCACGACCTCGAGCGGCCGAGGATTGACGCCGTAGAAAGGAGCGATCGCCTTGAGGCGTGAGTCGGTGCAGGCCCACGCGATCGCGAAGCCTCCGCCCATGCAAAAACCAATCGCGCCCATGCGCTGCGCGTCGACCTCGGGAAGCTTGGCCAGAAACGTCAAGGCGCTCTTCAGGTCATCGATGCCGTAGCGGTTGACCGAGCCCATCAGCATGCCGGCCATGTAGCGCGCCATACAGATCGCGCGGTTCCGGCCGGTGAAGAGGTCGACCGCGAGCGCCGCGTAACCGGCATCGGCAAATCGTCCGGTGATTCTCTTGATGTGAGCATCGAGGCCGCTCGCCTCATGAATCACGACGACCGCCGGATGCGGGCCTGAGGCGTCAGGCAGCGCGAGATATGCGCCGCCGTGCAGTTCGTTGGTCGTGATATCGCGTGTTTGCATGTGGTGCTTGGGAGCCAACGGGAGATGGTAACTGGAGCGGTATTCTTAGCTTGCAACTTGGCGCGGCGTGGGCCCGTGGCGCAGTTTGGGAGCGCGACAGACTGGCAGTCTGTAGGTCAGGGGTTCGAATCCCCTCGGGTCCACCAAATCTTGAGACATGCACAAAGGCCCTCCGACAAGCGTTATCGCTTGTATGAGAGCGGGACTTCCGCTGCTCGCGCTTGCAACCTGTGCGGTCCTCGGTTTGCAGGGCTGCGGCGAAAGCGCGCTCCAGGGCCCCGAGGCCAAACCACCGACCGGACTGCAACCGGCGATCAACCCTGAAAACGTCCCCAGCCTGACCGCGCCCGATCCCAGCGGCGACCCCGCCGCGCCGTCGCTCGACATGTTGATCACGAAGTCGATGCTGTACGCGGCGGCACTGAAGCACGGCGTCAATCCCTATCTCGTGATGGGACTGGCGTGGCACGAGAGCGGATGGCAGGCGGGGGTGGTGTCGTCGGCGGGCGCGGTCGGGATCATGCAGGTGATGCCCTCGACAGCTGCCGCGGACGGACCCGCGCTCCTGAATCGCAAGGTGAACCTCTTTGACCCCGGAGACAACATCGATATGGGGACCGCGATCCTGAAACACAACCTCGTCAGCTACCACAACGACATCGCGAAAGCGCTCACCGCCTACTACGCGGGCGGTGGCGCGGTCACGGATTGGGTGCACCTGCGCTCCGACTGCCGACACTACGTGTGGGCCGTCTACAACGCGGCCATGATGTTCAAGGACGGAAAGGGTCCGGTCTAGCGCGACGCCACGGTCGATTCGCGCACCGACAGCTCCGGGCTGAGGACCATCTGCCGCGGCGACTGGTCGCGCACTCCCGACAGGCTGACCGCCAGTTTGGCCATCTCGCGACCCATGTCCTCGACCGGTTGCCTCACGCTCGAAAGTGGCGGCCGCGTCGCCGAGGCGATCGGCGAATCGTCGAACCCGATCACGGCCACGTCGTCGGGCACGCGCCGCCCGAGCACCTGCAGCGCCCACATGGCGCCCGCCGCCATCGCGTCCGAGGCCGCAAACACCGCATCGATATCGTCGGCCGTCGCGAGCAGACGACCCATCGCGAGCTCGCCGCCGTCGCGATCCAGGTCGCCGTAATCGACGAAATCCGAGCGCAGCCCCGCGCTCCACATCGCTTCGCGAAAGCCCGCCAGACGCGCCCGCGCCGCTGCCGAGTGGTCCGGACCGGCGATGTGCGCGATGCGCCGGCGCCCCTGCTTGATCAGGTGCTCGGTCGCGGCTCGGCCCCCAGCGTGGTTGTCGACGTCGACAAAGCTGACCTCTTGCGATTGCGGCGGTCGCCCGCCGAACACCATCGGGATGCCGCGGGCGTGCAGTCGCGCAGGCAGGGTGTCCGATTCGTGCAGCGCCAGCATGAGGACGGCATCGACGTGCCCGCCCACCAGGTACTGCTCGAGGCGCTGCACGTCGGCCGGCGACTGGGGCGAGAAGAGCACCATCTGCAGCCCGCTCGCCGACAGCTCCTCACCAATGCCGCGCAGCAGCCGCGAGAGCAGGGGGTCGAGAAAGTGCCCCGAGCCCGGCTCCGGCACGACCACGCCGACGGATTCGCTCCGCCCGGCGGCCAGACTTCGGGCCGCGCTGTTGGCTACGTAGCCGAGCCGTGTGGCCGCGCTTTCAACGGCGCGGCGCGCTTCCTCGCTGACCCTGAGGTTGCCGCTGAAGACCCGGGAAGCGGTGGCGCGCGACACGCCGGCCGCTCGAGCGACCTGGTCGAGCGTAGCTGCAGTTCGTGAAACCGCTTCCATGGATACCCCTTGGGGTGCGATAAGTAGACCGCGCGGGACCGCCGCGGTCAATGGGCGCGTCTTGAAGGCCCCTCGAACGACCTGGAACAGGAACGCCGCTTCTCGCCTTTCGAGGTGGCGCGGAGGCTTGGCCCGCGGGCCTTCATGACGTGCTGACGATTCCCTTTTGCACGACGGTCCAGGCACTTACTCACGACGCGCGCGAGGCCCGGATATGGGGTCGCGCGTCGCAACGGATGTGCGCCCCGAGGCTTCACAAGTGCTCACATGTTGTGGTTAAGAAGTTCCGTCTTGACAGCGTGGTGGGACGCGACCACAATGCCGTCCTCGACCCGCCGGTAGGGAGCCACGGCGTGGTCACCGCAGAGGATAGGAAGGGGTCTCATTGTCATTTGGCCTTTGCGCCGAGCGGTTCGTCGTGTTCCGCTCGGGCACGCGGACCCGCTTAAAAGCAAACGGGATCAGCCGCTAACGGTGCCCCCCGCCAGGTCAGCGAACCGCAGATGAACGCCTTGCTGATGCGCCTCGGCTCGTTGACCTGGTGCGTGGCCGTGGTTTCGGCAGCCACGATCGCGGTGGGATCGGCGGCGCAGATGGTTCCGTTCACCACCGCTTCGACCCCGTCGGTGTCAGCACCGACCCAGCCGGAGCGAGCGCCCGCTACGATCGTGCGACTGGCCGATGGACCGGGAGTGGGCCAGCTGACGATTCAGATGAGCAATCCGTTCTCCGACCTTCGTGTCAATGCGATCAGCGACCGTATCGGCACCGATGTCGTGGCGTCATTCCCGGCTTTCGGCACGTACATCCTCAAGCGGCCGGAAATTTCGGTTGATGTCACTGGACAGGACACAGCGAGCATCTACTTTCCTCGCCTGACCACTTGGAGCCAGATCAGGGGCTATCTCTCCGACAACGGTCTGACGCTCGCCCAAGGCAGATTTCGCCGCGAAGAAAGTGGTTGGGTCATCAACGTCATGCTGCCGAAGATCGACGCACAACCCATCGATCCGTATGCGGGGCTTTGGAGCGTGAAGCTGCCAGGGGATCCGAGCCTCGATCGCGTGAACGCGTGGGCCACGTCAAAGGGATTCACGGTCGAGAGCTTCGACCCGAGCACAGGCAAGGCGATGCTGCGAGGTCACGCCGTGGAACGTCCACGACTCACTGCGGCGCAGATTGCTGACCTGCTGCGCAAGCTGCTGCCCGCGCAATCCACGCCGACGCTGCCGCAGCTATCAGCGGCGTCGGGGTTGACTGTGACCGCCGGCACGGCGAAGCTGGCGTGGAGTCGCGCTCAAGGCGCGAGCGCTTATGCCGTTTGGCGCTCAGCGTCTGTGACCGGGCCCTGGACCTTGGTGGGTCGAGTTTCGAACGCGGTCAGTCCACTCGCGTTCACCGACTCGACCGCGCCAGCAGGCACCTCGTTCTACCGCGTCACCTCGCTTCGGTCATGCCCGGGGGGCCTGGGTCTCGACTGCGACACACAGTCGCCGATGACCATGGACGCGGCTCAGTCATCCGGCGTGGTGCTGACGACGCTCGAAGCGGCCGCGCCGACGGCGACAGGGACCACGACCACCGACCCGACGACAACGACTCCGCCGACCACGTCGACGCCGCCGCCCACGACTACCGACACGACGACGACTACGCCGCCGCCGACGAGTACGACACCGCCGACCGACACAACCACGACAGGCACGGGAACGACGCCTCCGCCCACGACGCCTCCCGCGGACACGATCACCTCACCCGCTCCGGATGCAGTGGCCTCCGATGGGCATGTCATGGTGTCGTGGCAGGCGATCGCAGGCGCATCGGGCTACAAGGTGTTTCGCACGCAGGCCGGCGCGTCGCCCGTACTGGTAACGACGACGACCGCGCTCTCGATCATCGACGTCGGCGGTGCGGCGGGCGAGTCTTACACCTACGGCGTGCTGCCGATCTTGCCGGCGACGTCACCGGTGCAGCAGATCCAATCGATTGCATTGACATGGGCACCGGTCACGAGCTTGCCCATCGTGCTCGATATGCAACCGGCGGGCGGATCGGTGAGTGGCGTCCTCGTGCTGACCGCATCGATCCGCACGGGTGACGGAACAGCATCGGTCGCGTGGAGCGTCTCGGGACCCGAGGGCACCGTCTCAATCGGCACCGCGCAAGCCCAGCCTTCCGCGTCCGACCTCCTGACGGGGATCGCCGCGATGAAGTGGGACTCGGCGGCCGTGGCAGACGGCTCTTATCAACTGCACAGCGCGGTCAGCGACCACTCAGGTCACATGACCTCGTTCGACACATCGATTCGCATCTATAACTCGGCGCCGGCCGCGCCGACTTCACTCGGCGCCGCTCCGTTGCAGACGGGTGTCGCCCTAACGTGGCAGCAGCCCGCCGCCGCCGACGGTGCCGTCTACGTCGTGAGCCGCGACTCGGCTCCGGTGGCAGAGCTTCCCGCCGGGACATTGAGCTGGGTCGACTGGAACGCGACCGCGGGTGAACACGCTTACACGGTCGAGCTCGAGGACCAGTACGGCCACGGAAGCCATAAGGCGACCGCCACCGTCACCGCGACGCGCGATGGCGACGACGATGTCACGCCTCTGCTCAAAATCCGACTGCCGAACGGCAGCGCCCTGGGCGCCGACGGACGTGTGACGGGTCGCATGCTGGTCGTCGCCGAAAGCGCCAGCCGCAGCGGGGTCACCTTCGAGTACGCCGCCGATGGTGCAAACGGATGGACGCAAGTCCCGGCACCGGTCTCGTGTTCGCCGGGTTGCATCGCCGACTGGAGCGTGGCCAGCCTCGCCGCGGGCCACTATCGAGTCCGCGCCATTTCCAGCCACGGATCGGCTGGACAAGGCGTCGGATTCACGATCGTGGCGCCGGCCCCTCCCGCCGCCGCCGCGCCACGGCCCACCGCGCCGATGACTTTTTACTGGGCGCCGAGCTCAACGCTGGCGGCCGTCTCCGGCCTACGAGCCGTGGCGGGCGTCGGCGCAATCACCTTGCTTTGGTCGCCAGTCGCTGACTCGACCGGTTACCAGGTGGAGCGGTCGGACACTTCTGACGGCACGTACTCGGTGATCGGGCGAGTCGGCAGTACGATATATCGCGATTCGTCGGCCGCGGGGGGTCAGTACTACTTCAGGGTTCGGGCCCTGTCCGGCACCAAGGTTGGCACCGCGTCGGGGGTCGTCTCCGCGATTCTGGTTCCGGCCGCGAGCGCCCAAAGCGGCGGCGTCTTCGTGGCCGCGGCGGCGCCGGCGACGCTGGCTCTCGGCGCGACATCGCAAGCCGCCACCGCCGGGTCGCAGCTTGCTGTCAGCGCATCCGGCCAGGCCTCGTCGAACGTGGCCAGTGTGAACGTCCAGGTCCAGCAAGCAAGCACCTGGCGTACGATCGCCACGCTCCCGGCTGCCTCATCGAGCGGCACATGGTCCGCCTCTGGAACCGCTCTCACGGCGCAGCTCCCGGATGGCTCCTACGCCGTCCGCGCGGTCGCGGTCTCGCCGAGCGGGAGCCTTGTCGCGACTACCGAGGAGAGCACCCTGACGGTCGTGCATGCGGCGCCCGCCGTGACCGGCCTGGTCGCGACCGCTCAGAGTGGCAGCCTGGGCCTCAGCTGGACGCCGGCCGCTGGCGACGTGACGTACAGCGTCTACCGCGTCGAAGCCGCGGGCTCCGCGCTAACTCTGGCCGCCAGCGGCCTGATGAGCACGACGTTCGTCGACACCGGCCTGGTGCCCGGCACGTCTAACGGATACGTCGTCGCGGCGGTCGACGGTTTCGGCAACGAAGGTCCTCTCAGCAATCCCGCGTGGGCCACGCTGCCGGCATCGTCGATCCCGCAGCTTTCCGTCCTGACTCCGCTGGCGGCAGAGCAGCCAGGTGACGAGAGCATCCTTCTCGCAGCCGCCGCCCAGGCGGCGGCCGGTCTGGCTTCGGTCCAGTTCTCCTACGCACCGCCGGGTGGCGGTGACTGGATCAAGATCAACCCTGTCACGCCGGGCGCTCCGGCGCCGACGGGCGGGAACAACATGCTTACCATCGCCGGCGCGACCGCGTGGTCGACCACCCTCCGTACCACCGGACTCGCCGCGACCAGATACGACCTCCGCATCATCGTGACCGACAGCGCCGGGCGATCAGCCCAGACGACGGACGCGTTCTTCGTCGGCGCCGCCGGCGCCCGCGGGCCTCCGGCTCCGGGCTTCCAGCTTTCAGCCTCTGCCACCACCGCGGGCGCGCGTGTTTGACGACACCGACCTGATCGTGGGCCTGACGTATGCCTACCAGGTCGTCCAGCTCGACCCGAGCCTCATCGTCACCAACACCCGCACGCTCATCGCCACCCTGACGCCGCCGACCGTCGTCACTTCGAGCGGTGGCTCCGTAGCCAGCGCCGACGGCAGCGCCAGTGTCACGTTCGCCCCCGGCAGCGTGGCCGGTGGGCTGGCCGTGGCGGTGGCCCCAAGGAGCGCCGTACCCGCGCGCGGCATAGTGGCTCGCTCGGCCACATTCAGCCTGAGCGCAATCGACACCGTCAGCGGCGAATCGATTTCCTCGTTCGGCAGCATGCCGACCCTGACTATCCACTACAACCCGGCGGGAGCGGCTCCGACCTCGATCTACTACGTCGCTCCAGACGGCACCGCGACCGCGCTCCCTTCGACGATCGATCGGACCGCACACACCATCAGCGCGGCCCTGCCGCACTTCAGCGACTACGTGGCCGCCGATCCCGCCATCGGCGCGAGCGCGACGGACACCACCTACACGCTGACGTATGACGGCACGACCAAGATGGTCTCGATCGGCGGCTGCGGCACCTGCAGCGCGACGTTGACGACTGATGGCGACACGGTCAGCGTCACCCTGCTCTCCGGCGACACGCTCATCGTCGGGGCGCTCAGCACTTACACCGGCGCGCTCTCGATCGAGGGCGCCGGCAACGCGATCATCTCGGTGAGCCGCGCGGTCAACGTGACGGTGAGCGGGTCGCCCGCGAGCGGAACACTGGGAATCGACGCCGACCCGACCGCCACGACGAACGCCCAGTCCATCACTCTCGCGCACGTCGGTCTCGTCCAGCTGAGCACCAGCTCGCTGTCGTCGCCGACGTTCGACGCGCACCAGTTCTCTGGCGCCGTCACTTTCTCGCTTCCCGATGGCTTCGGCACGCCGACTGTGCAGGGCAGCACTGGGACCGGGAGCGTCGCTACCCTCGACTTCAGCGGCAACAGCCACAAATTAACGATTTCGGGCAGCACGATCAGCGATGGGACTGACATAGTCACCATCGCCGGCCCCAAGGCTCTGGCCGACTACCACATCGACTTCGCTTATGGGTCCGGACTCCAGGCCGCGCTCGACAGTCTCATCAACCAACTGGCCACCTACGTCTCAGCGATCTCGACCAACGCCCAGCAGCTGAACAACGGAATCCCTTTCCTTGACCGGGCGACCGGGCTCGAGTCCGGTCTCGGCAAGATCGTGAAGCTTGCCGAGAGCTTCAACAAACTGGCGGCGCAGGCGACCGGAGCCATCGACAACATAAGTGCCAGCCTGACGCTGAGCAACATCGTCGCGGCGCTCAACCAGATCTCGCTGCCGCCGCCGCTCAGCTTCACCTTCTCCAGCGGCTCCGTCGCGATCGGCTCGACGCTGGTCCCAGCGATCAACGTCTCGGTGCCGAGCTTCAACTACAACCGCAGCTATTCGCTCGACCTCGGTCCCTCGGCCGATAAGTTTGGGATCAAGCTCACCGACGCCGCGACGGGCCAGCCGGTGCAGGTCCGCGTTGCCGCCAATCTCTCCATCACCGGCCTGACGATCGGTGTCCCAACAGGTAACGAGGGCCCCGCAGTCCCGACTTCTCCGTTCTTGGCGCCTGGCCTGCAGCTCGACGCAGGGTTCAACTTGAGCATTCCGCCCCCCGGCGCGACCTTCCCCTGGAAGGCACTACTCAAGCTGGCGCTGCTCTCAGCCTCATTCACCTTCAACACATCAGGCGATGCGCTCGCGTTCGGGGCCAATCTCCGGATCAAACCCACGACGACGGGCCCGCTGACGGCGAGCGACCTGACGCCTTCGAACTTCAATGCCGCGGTGACCACGTCGACCCCAGGCCCGATCAACATCAATGTCGATATCGGGACCGGCGTCAACGTCACTAACAGCAGCGCCCTGCTGTCAGGAGTCCTGACGCTGACGTTGCCCTCGGTCTTCGGTGACAGCGGCCCGAGCGTGCCTGGGGTGGACTTCAAGAGCACCTCTGCTCCTGGCGTGGATCTGCTTAAGAACTTCAGCAATGCGGGCCCGAACGAAATCCTTGGGATGCTGGGTCAGCTGGCCGACTTCCTGACCAGCATGGCGAACCAGCAGGTCTTGCAGACCACAATCCCGTTCACCCATGTGACCATCGGGAGCGCGCTCGATTACGCCCGGGCGTTCAAGCACGAGATCCTGGATCCGCTGTTCAAGAGCGGCGACTCTACGCACCCGGACGCCAACGGAGACGGCAAGGTCGACTTCGACGACCTCAACTTCGACAGCATCCAGGGCTTCCTCGACCGCCTCAACGCCGCCCTCGGTCTGCCTCTGCACACGCTCACGGTCAACTGGGACACCACCAAAAAGATCCTGACCTTCAACTTCAGCTTCGAACGCGTGCTGGGCATCGGCAGCGCGGTGGACGTCATCACAGGACCTGTCACGACGGTTTCGACCACCGTGGCGGGCGACAGCACGCATAACGCGGTCCAGCTTCTTACGGTCGGCAACGCCACCGGTGGCAACTACCGGCTCGGCTTCACGTATCAGGTCACGCCGCACCTGACGAGCGCGGCTGGCGCTGCTAGCGGCACCACTTACTACTACAAGGTCACCGCGATTACAGCGGCGGGCGAGACCCTGGCCTCGAACGAGATGTCGGCGATGGCCTCCAGCGGCGGCATGGTGACGCTGACCTGGACCAGCGTCGCCGGCGCAATCGGCTACCGCGTGTACCGAAGCACCCAGCTTGGTGCCGAAAACGACGCCACCAAGACGACGGTGATCGAGTCGCCCGGTACTGACACGTCCTTCACAGACGGGTTCAATGCCGGTACCGCGGGTTCGGTTCCTTCCGCGAGTTCGGTAACCGCGCGCGAGTTCACGGGCGACATCGCCGTCTCTACTGCAGACGCGACGACGATCCAGGCCGCCCTCAAGAACCTGGCTCACATTGGAGGCGGCACCGGATGCGGCCCCTCGTCCTATGTATGCGTAGCGGCGGCTGCCCCGAGCAGCGCCCCCCCGGGCAGCTTCACGATCACGTTCCAGAACACGGGCCTTGGCAACCGTCCGATCCCCGTCCTGGTCGTCGACTCAACCGGCCTTACCGGTCTCACGAACAACGGCACGGTCCAGGAGATCGTGGTCCCGGCCTCAGCCGGCAAGTTCTGGCTCGCCTACCCGGACAGCAACGGCCTGCTCCACGTCAGCGACGGCCTCACGAGCAGCCTTGACGGCCCGACCCTCGCGGGCAAGCTGGGCGATATCCTGCCCACCGGCGGCAGCGCCACGGCCACCAAGGCGACCGTCACCGACGCATCGACTGGGACCACGACGTACTACTCGGTCCATCTGATGGGCATCGCCACCAACGCGATCAAGCGGATCGCGGCGGCTGGTGGTTTCAACGTCGACTTCGGTGCCAGCCTCGGCGACCTGGCCGGGATTCACGCGAGTGGCGACATCATCCCGATCGCCAACTTGCTCGCCCAGGCGACATTCGGAATCGACCTCAGCCCCAGCCAAAACCTGGACGTCGGCCCGCAGATCGCCGATCCCGGACCGCGCGTCGAGGTCAGCACCGTGCAGCAGGGGGGCAAGTCGATCTCGATCAGCACCTTGCGGCCGGGAGTCATGAACACCGTCGGCGAGATCCAGGTTGTCAGCGTGCGTTCTCACAGCGGGTCGGGCGAGAAGTTCCGCCTCACCCTTGGCACGAGCGGCCAATCTGACCCGATCGATGTGGGCGCGGACAAGGACACCTTCCAGACCAAGCTCGCAGTCATCAGCGGTCTTGGCGGAAACGTCACTGTTTCCAAGGCGACCAACCCGGGCGGCGACATCTACACGATCACCTTCGATAAGTCACTCGGCGACGTCACCCCGCTCACGGCCGATGCTAGCCAGCTGGAGCCGCGCAACGAAAAGCAGCAGCTGACGCCGCAGAACGTGACCGGCGGGAGCTTCACCCTCACGTTCGGCGGTCAGACGAGTGACCCGATCACCGTGCCGGCCGATCCGACGACCTTCGTCATCGACATGACGACGCTCGCGGGCAGCGTGCAGAGCGCGTTGCGTGCGCTCAACAACGTCGGTTCCGGTGGGGTCGCGGCCAACGTGAACACGGACGGCGACGGTGTAGTGGTCGAGTTCCAGGGAGCCCTCGCCGGGACCGACGTGGGCCCGCTCGTCGACCCAGCCGGACTCAAGGGCGTGCAGGCCACCGGCATCCTCAAGGGAACCGCGACGTTCAGCACGGTACTCACGAAGTCGGCCGCGGTCGTGGTTCTGCCGACCCAGGACGGAAAGCTGGACGTGCCGCAACCCTCGACTCGCGACGAAGGCGGGGTGTCCGTGGGTGTCAGTCCTGGGACGAACGGCAGTGCGACTGCCAACGAAGTGCAGGAGGTTGATGTTCGCGCCGCCGGCGGCTCGTACACCCTGACCTTCAACTACCAGCGGAATCCGCTCAACGTGATTGCTTCGGCTCTCGACGACGGCACCACCACACTAGCGGCGGATATCTACTTCTACAAAGTCACCGCGATGATCGGCGGTGTCGAGTCTCTTCCCTCGACCGAGCAGTCGGTCGTCGTGCCGGAGAAGGGCAGCATCAAGTTGGACTGGACGGCGGTACCCGGCGCGAGCGACTACCGGGTCTACCGGGCCAAGGGCGCCGCCGGCAGCCAAACGGGATACCGGCAGGTGGGTTCAGCGACCGCAACGTTCACCGACTTTGGCCTGGCCCTGACGGCCGCCAATGTGCCCAACGCGAGCGCAATGGCGGCGTCCAGCACCACGACGTCGGCGATCGGGTTCAACGCCCTCCCGTCGGAGGTCGCTGGTGCGCTGGATGCGGCTGTCAAGACGACGCTCCAGGTTGCCGACTCGGGCAACGTCGGTGTCACGGCCTCGGTCAAGCCGGAAGGCACCGCGTATATGGTCACCTTCAAAGGCAAGGCCGCCCACAGCGCGCTGCTCTTCATGTCAGCCAGCGCCGCCCTCAACGTGGCCTCGGTCACAGTCGGCTCAGCCGTCGCTCCCCTCCAGAACGACAAGCAGCGCATCACGGCGCCTGCAGCCGGGAACTTCTCGCTGACCTTCACCGACCCCCAGAACCGCACCAGGTCGTCAGACCCGATCCCCTTCAACGCGCCGGCCAATGGCGCGGGCAGCGTCCAGAGCTTCCTGGAGGGCCTCTCGAACATCGGTATCGGCAACGTCCACGTCGATCCCGGGCCGACCGCCGGCACTTTCGACGTCACCTTCCAGGGAGCGACGCTCGGCAACAAGAAGATGACCCTGCTCCAGGCCTCGACCCTGATCGCGCGCAATGAGGTCCAGGTCCTGACCATCAATGGCGCCATCGGCGGCAGCCTCCGCCTCGCCTACGACGTCGACGCCAACGGCCAGTCGAACGGCACGATAGCCGCCAACGAGCGGACGGCCGTGTGTCCGGGTACGGTGCCCAACCCATGCATCCAGTCCACAGGCGGCGACGACTCGGCCGCGATAGAAGCCGCGCTCGTTGCGCTGCCCGGTATCGGCAAGAACGGCGGCAACGACAACGTCACCGTCGCCAGGAGCGGGTCCAGCTACACGATCGCTTTTGTAAATGGTCTTCGCCGCAGCAACGTCCCGGCGCTCCAGCTCTGGGACACCGACACATTGACGGCGCAGGACAGCGACCAGACGGTCCGCCTTGTGGACGCGACTGGTGGGACGTACACGCTGACGTTTGCCGCGGACTTGGTGCCGCTCCACTTGACGGCAGCCGCAAACAACGCGGGCGGCACCCTTCCGATCGGCGACTACTTCTATTCAGTCACAGGCATCACTGCCTCTGGCGAAAGCAGCGCGTCCAACGAGGCGTCAGCGACGCTGGCGGCGAACGGTCAGGTGGTCTTGCTCTGGATCGGGTCGACCAAGTTCACGAAGTACCGGGTCTACAGGCGCACCATCGACGGCCAGCCGAACGGATTCTTCGAGACCAACGCCACGAATTTCACCGACGACGGCAGTCACGGCAATCCGACGGCGGGCAACCTGCCCAATCAGCCGAAACGCGTCACCGCGACGACTCCTGGGCTGTCGTTCAAGGCAGCCGCCACTGGCGGCGCCGGCAACGTCCAGGACGCTATCGACAATGCCGTCAAGTCCGCGCTCGGGCTCGTCTGTGGCGGTGCGTGCGGCAACGTGCTGGTCACGGCCGCCGGCGACGGCTACCACGTGCAGTTCACGGGGTCGCTCAGCGGAATGCACGTCGACGCGCTGACGCCCACAGCCGCCAAGCTGACCAACTCGAGCCCGTTCGCGGCGCTGACCAACATTCTTGTCAACCCCAAAGCATCGAACGGCAAGTTCTCAGACGTCGCGAATGACGTCCAAAAGGCGCTCGACGACGCGGCAGTGGCGCAGGGTCTGACGCCCGGCTTCCTGGTTTCTGACCCGATTATTAGTGGTGGCACCATCACCGCCAAGGTGTCGCTGTTCGGCGCTCCGAACTTCGTACCGCAGGGTCCCGCGCCTCTTACCAACGTAGATCCGAACGTCCCGACCTCGTCTGGCGCCGTCTCGGCGATCGTGACCAGCCCGCTGCTGGCTGGGACGATTTGGATCGCGACGGTCAACGGCGGCGTCTGGAAGACGACCGATGCTTTGAGCGGTACGGCCGGCGGACCTCACTGGAAGCCGCTTCTCGACCTCGGGCCGCAGATGTCGATCAGCGCCCTCGCGCTTGATTCGACGGACCCGAGCTACAACACCCTCGTCGCCGGCATTGGCGATGCGAGCAACTTGTCCTCGGTCGGAAGCCCGCAGAAGGGCCTCCTCATGACGACAGATGGTGGAACGACGTGGAAGTCGCTTGGCGCGACCGATCTGAACGGCCTGTTCGTGACCAATGTCGTCGTTCGGGGGAACCTGCTGCTGGTCGCGACGAAGGGCGGCGCCAACCGCGGCGTGTGGCGAAGTACCGATGGCGGCGTCAGCTTTTATCGGATTTCGGGCGATGGGGCATCGGGCCTGCTGGCCGGCGATGGGCTCGACCTCGTCGGCGATCCCGCGCACGCCGACTGGCTGTTCACCGCGATCGCCGGCCGGGGGCTCTACCAAAGCAAGGACATCGGCACCACCTGGAATCTGGTGAGCAGTGGCCGGACCTTTGGGACGGCGATCAACTGGATCAGCACTCAAAACGTGACCGGCCGTGCCGGGAACTGGGCCTCACCCGCGACGGGGGTCGTCAGCGCCGCGGGAGCAAACGTCAACCAACTCACGTTTGGCACGAACGGCGGCGTCGCGCCGCTCGCGAACGACGCGTTCTCCATCGACGTAGAGCCAACGAAGGAGTTCGTGACCGTCATCAACGTTGTCCCGAACGGACCGGCTGCGATCGGAGGGGTCAACTTTGCGACGACCTTCACGCTCACGCTGGCTGCCAACACCGTCTTCCCGCACGGACCGTTGGCCTTTGCACAGAGCCTCCTTGGCCAGACGGTGAACATTCGGCTGGGGGTTCACGACACCGGTGCCGACACCGCCGTGTACGTCGGCGTCGTCAACGCAGAGAGCTCGAGCTCCAGCCACGAGGTGGCGCTGTTCCGCGGCGTCGGCGACCCGTTCGCGTGGTCGCTCCTGGTCAATCCGGACGTCAACGCAAGCAGCGGTGGCG
>VBGV01000292.1 GCA_005880755.1 Chloroflexota bacterium | reverse complement strand
AGAGGACATCCCCGAGATCCCGCTGGACCTCGGCATCAGCCTCGAGCGCGAAGAGCTCGGGGAAGACTCAGCGGAATAGAAGAGGAAAGAAAGGTTGCTGAAACTCGAGAACTTTGACGCGCTGAAGCTTTCGTTGGCGTCGCCCGACACGATCATGTCGTGGTCGCACGGCGAGGTCACGAAGCCGGAGACGATCAACTACCGCACGCTCCGCCCGGAGCGCGACGGTCTTTTCTGCGAGCGCATCTTCGGTCCCACCCGGGACTGGGAATGCCACTGCGGAAAGTACAAGCGCTACCGGTACAAGGGCATCATCTGCGACAAGTGCGGCGTCGAGGTGACGCGGTCCAAGGTGCGCCGCGAGCGCATGGGCCACATCAAGCTCGCCTCGCCCGTGAGCCACGTTTGGTACTTCAAGGGCATCCCGAGCCGCATGGGCTTGCTGCTCGACATGTCTCCGCGCAACCTGGAGAAGATCCTCTACTTCGCCAACTACATCGTCACCGACGTCCACGAGGAAGTCCGCCAGGACATGCTCGCCGTCCTCAACATGGACAAGGACGAGCGCGCGATCCGCCTGCGCGCGGACATCGACGCCAAGGCACGCGAGCTGCGCCAGGAGCACGAGGCCAAGTCGAAGAAGCTGAAGGGCGAGGTCGACACGGAGGTCTCGCGGCTCGAGGAGGAGCTGCAGGAATCCGTCGATGCGCTGACCACTCAGGGCAAGAAGGCGACCGAGCACATCAAGGCCGGCGTCGGCACCAAGTCGCGCCGGACGATGACGGTCGGGCTCGACGGGGATGAGGAGACAGTGATCGACAAGGGCGACCTGATGTCGCGCGACATGTCGAAGGGCGTGCTGTCCAAGGTCCAGGAGAAGATCGAGAAGCTCGAGGCCAACACCAAGGCCGCGCAGAAGCGCGCCAAGGAGCGCCTCGACACCGACAAGAAGGCACTCGAGGCTTCGATCGAGGCCGCGACCAAGACCGAGCGCGAGGGGATCCAGGGCCAGCTCGAGGCGCTGCAGCAGGAGATCGAGGCGACCCGGACCGACCTCGAAGCGCTGCACCCGAAGCAGATCCTGACCGACACCCAGTACCGCGACTACCAGGAGCGGTTCGGCCGCGCCTTCCGCGCCGGCATCGGCGCCGAGGCGGTCCGCGACCTGCTCTCTCGCATCGAGCTGCAGCCCGAGATGTACAGGCTGCGCGAGGAGTCGAAGTCGACCAGCGGCCAGCGCAAGCAGAAGGCGATCAAGCGCCTGAAGGTCGTAGAGGACTTCCGCAAGTCGAACGCCAGCCCGACGTGGATGGTGCTCGAGGTGCTGCCGGTCATCCCGCCCGAGCTGCGCCCGATGGTCCAGCTGGACGGCGGCCGCTTCGCGACCTCCGACCTGAACGACCTGTACCGCCGCGTGATCAACCGCAACAACCGCCTGAAGAGGCTGCTCGAGCTCGGTGCGCCCGAGATCATCGTGCGCAACGAGAAGCGCATGCTCCAGGAAGCGGTCGACGCTCTGATCGACAACGGCCGCCGTGGCCGCGCGATCACCGGCACCGGCAACCGCAAGCTGAAGTCACTCTCCGACATGCTCAAGGGCAAGCAGGGCCGGTTCCGCCAGAACCTGCTCGGCAAGCGCGTGGACTACTCGGGCCGCTCCGTGATCGTGGTTGGCCCCGAGCTGAAGCTCCACGAATGCGGTCTGCCCAAGAAGATGGCGCTCGAGCTCTTCAAGCCGTTCGTGATGCGCGAGCTCGTGAACAAGGGCTACACGACCAACATCAAGTCAGCCAAGCGAATGGTCGAGCGGAGCCGGTCTGAGGTCTGGGACGTCCTCGACGAGGTCATCCACGAACACCCGGTGCTGCTCAACCGCGCCCCGACCCTGCACCGCCTTGGCATCCAGGCGTTCATGCCGGTGCTGGTCGAAGGTTCGGCGATCCAGATTCACCCCCTGGTCTGCGCCGCCTTCAACGCCGACTTCGACGGCGACCAGATGGCCGTGCATGTGCCGCTGTTCAGCGGGGCAATCGCGGAAGCCAAGAACCTGATGATGTCCTCGCAGAACATCCTGTCTGCGGCGGACGGCCACCCGGTGGTGGCGCCGACCCAGGACGTCGTGCTGGGCTGCTACTGGCTGACCGCCACGCGTGGCGAGCAGCCCGCCGACGCCTCCAAGCTGCGCACCTACTCCTCGCAGAACGAAGTGGTTCTGGCCCTGGAGGCCAAGGTCGTCAAGCTCCAGGAATGGATCCGGGTCAAGATCGGCGACCAGCTCATCGTCACGACTGCGGGTCGCGTCGTGTTCAACCAGTCCCTGCCGGTAGGCAAGGCTCCGATGGAACCGACCATGGAAGCCCTGCCGTTCCAGAACGCCCATTACGACCGCAAGCTGCTGCGCGTTCTGGTCGCTGAGCTGTACCGGCTGTACGGCAGCGACGTCACGGCCATCGTGGTCAACGACATCAAGCGGCTGGGTTTCCGCTACGCGACCCAGGCCGGAATCACGGTTTCAGCAATGGACATCCCGCACCCCGACACCAAGTGGCAGGTCATCCGCGCCACGGAGAAGGAAGTCGCCGACGTCGAGCGGATGTACCGCCGCGGCGTCATGACCGACGACGAGCGGTACCGCAAGGTGATCGAGCTGTGGCAGAAGGCCTACGAAGAGGTCGGCAACGCCACCGAGCAGGCATTCGACAAGTTCAGCCCGATCTGGATGATGATGGGCTCCGGCGCCCGCGGCAACATCCAGCAGATCCGCCAGCTGGCGGGCATGCGTGGGCTGATGGCCGACCCGACCGGCCGGATCATCGACCTGCCCATCCAGGCCAACTTCACCGAAGGTCTGACCGTGCTCGAGTACTTCATCTCGACCCACGGCACGCGCAAGGGTCTGGCCGACACCGCGCTCCGCACGGCCGACTCCGGCTACCTGACGCGGCGTCTGGTCGACGTGGCGCAGGACGTGATCGTGCGTGAGGAGGACTGCGGCACCACCAACGGCATCTGGATTCGCGACATCACGCCGGAGCGTGCCAAGAGCGAGCCGATCTTCGAGAAGATCGCGGGCCGCGTCGCGGCCGAGGACGTGTCCGTGAAGGGCAAGGTGCTCGTGCCGGCCGGCCAGTCGATCATCGACGACGTCGCGCGAGAGATCGTCGCGGCGGGCGTTCCGGTCAAGATCCGGTCAGTGCTCGTGTGCGAGGCGCGCGAAGGCGTCTGCCGCACGTGCTACGGCCGCAACCTCGCGACCGGCAAGCTGGTCGAGATCGGCGAGGCGGTGGGAGTCATCGCCGCGCAGTCGATCGGTGAGCCGGGCACGCAGCTGACGATGCGCACCTTCCACACCGGCGGTGTGGCCGGTGTCGACATCACGCAGGGCCTGCCCCGCGTTGAGGAGCTGTTCGAAGCTCGTATCCCGAAGGGCAAGGCCATCATCTCCGAGATCGACGGCGAGCTCGAGATCATCCGCCAGGAGGGCTCGCGCAAGGTGCGCGTGACTTCCAGGGAAGAGTTCGAGGTCTCGTACCCGCTGGCCGCCAAGATGGAGTCGCTCGTCAAGACGGGGGACGAAGCGATGGAGGGCCAGGAGCTGGCGCGGGACGCCAAGGGCAATGGCATCCGGACGCGTCACGCCGGCAAGGTCGCCGTCTCCACCAAAGAGATCACCGTCCGGACCGTGGACGAAGACGTGCGCGAGTACCCGATCCCGCACCAGGTCCGCATCCGGCCGGAGCTCGACCGCCGCGACGGAAAGAAGGTCGTGATCAAGGCGGGCCAGCAGATCACCGAAGGCTCGATCTCACCACAGGAGCTGCTCCACATCCTCGGCAAGGAAGCGGTTCAGACGTTCCTCGTGGACGAGGTCCAGAAGGTGTACCGGTCGCAGGGCGTCGACATCAACGACAAGCACATCGAGGTCATCGTCCGCCAGATGATGCGGAAGGTCCGCGTCGACTCGGCGGGGGACACCGGGCTTCTGCCGGGCGAGATCGTTTCGCAGTGGGAGTACGAGGAGGGCAACGCGCGGGCGCTGGCGGAGGGCGGCGAGCCCGCCACCGCGCAGACCGTGCTGCTCGGCCTCATCAAGGCGGCGCTGAACACCACCTCGTGGCTGTCGGCGGCGTCGTTCCAGGAGACGACCCGAGTGCTGACCGAGGCCGCGATTTCCGGCAAGGTCGACCGCTTGCGCGGCCTGAAGGAGAACGTGATCATCGGCAAGCTGATCCCGGCTGGGACCGGGCTGGACTACTACAAGAAGCAGCGGGAGCAGGCGGCCCGGATCCTCGAGGAGGAGCCGATCGACCTGGAGACCCTATCGGTCTAGAAATTGAGCCCGATTTGGGTTAATCTCACGGTCTACGTGCACAAGGGGGCGCCCGCCAGGGTTGCCTCCTTTTTACGTATGAGAGGGAACCGGCCCCATCCCGGCGCTGCGCGCCGGACTTCCCCATCAATGGGGAAGAGACCAATCGAAGATGGGGACGGCCGGAGTCAATCCGGCCTGCAGACAGCGCTGTATAAGATGA
>VBGV01000287.1 GCA_005880755.1 Chloroflexota bacterium | reverse complement strand
CGGTGAGCTCGCCCTCGACGGCTCGGTGCGCCACATCGACGGCGTCCTGGTTGCGGCGCGCGGCCTGCTCAAGCTCGGGTACGAGCGCATTTTCGTGCCGGCCGAAGACGCCGCGGAGGCGGCGCTCGTCGATGGCCTCGAGGTGATCGCCTGCGCATCACTCATCGCGGTCGTGAACCACTTGCTTGGCGCCGAGCCAATCTCCGCCACGCCGGCCTGCCTCGCCGCCTCGCCGTCCGAAGGCGCTCTTGAGCACGACCTGTGCGAGGTGCACGGGCAGGAAGAGGCCAAGCGTGCGCTGGAGGTGGCCGCGGCCGGAGGACACCACCTGCTGCTGAGCGGTCCACCGGGCGCGGGCAAGACGATGCTGGCCCGCTGCCTGCCTGGAATCCTGCCTCCGCTCGAACTCTCGGAAGCGATCGAGGTCGCCCAGGTCCGAAGCCTGCTCGGGGAGCTGCCGCGCGATCGCCCGCTGGACTGGGCGCGCCCGTTTCGCGCGCCGCATCACAGCGTCTCCACAGCGGGCCTGATCGGCGGCGGCGGCGGTCTGGCGCTGCCGGGCGAGATCTCGAGGGCGCATCACGGCGTGCTGTTCCTCGATGAGATGGCCGAGTTCCAAACGCCGGTGCTGCAGGCGCTGCGCCAGCCCATCGAGTCGGGCCGGATCAGCATCACGCGGTCGGGGGGATCCGTTTCCTATCCCGCGCGGTTCAGCCTGGTAGCGGCGACCAACCCGTGTCCTTGCGGGTGGGTGGGTGATGGTCTGCGAGCCTGCCGCTGCACCCAGGCTGCTGTCGACACCTACCAACGCAGGCTCTCCGGTCCGCTGCTCGACCGCGTCGACATCCAGGTCGCCGTGCGCAGGGTGCCTCTCGAGACGCTGGCCTCTGAGCCGACCGGCGAAACATCGTCGTCCGTGCGGGATCGAGTGGTCAAGGCTCGACGGCGCCAGGTCGAACGGCAAGGGGTGCTCAACGCGCAGCTCAAGCCCGCCCGTCTCCGCCAGCTGGCCGGCCTCGCGCCGCCATCGCGCCGCACGCTCGAGCGCTGGTCCGCGCAGCGCGGCATGTCCGCGCGCGGCTTTCATCGTGCGTGGCGGGTGGCCCGCACCGCGGCCGACCTCGATGGCTCGGAGCAGATCGAAGAACACCACGTCCTGGAGGCGCTCGGCTTCCGGCTCCAAGATGTCGCTGCCTGACCTTCGCACCAGAGGCAGGTGGCCACCGCCCGAAGGACCGCGCGTGGCGATGGTCGGCTCGAGGCGACCGTCGCCTTACGGTGAGGCCGTCGCGGAGCAGCTCGGCCTCGAGCTCGCTCGGGCTGGGGTGGTCGTCGTCAGCGGCCTGGCCCTGGGCATCGACGCCGCCGCGCACCGAGGCGCGCTGAACGCGGGCGGGGTCACCGTGGCAGTCATGGGCACGGGAGTCGACGTCATCTACCCGGCGGGCCACGGCGTGCTTGCCGACGCGATCTTGGCGGCCGGTGGCGCCCTGGTCAGCCAATTTCCCGACGGCACCGCGCCGCGCCGGCACAACTTTCCCGCGCGCAACTACACGATGGCCGCGCTGTCCGACGTCGTGGTGGTGGTCGAGGCCGCGGAAGGCTCGGGCGCCCTCATCACCGCCGAGGCCGCGCTCGACCTACATAAAGAGGTAATGGCGGTGCCGGGCAGCATCTTCTCGCCCCTGTCCGTCGGCACCCACCAGCTGCTCCGGGACGGCGCCGGCCTGGTCCAGAACGCCCGCGACGTGCTGATGGCCCTGAAGCTCGGCGGCGAGGTCCTGGACGACCCGCTGGCCACGCCCCAACGCCTCGGTTTTGGCCTCCGTAGGGAGCGGGACGGCATCCTCTCCCACCTCTCGGACGTTCTGGCTTTGAACGCCGCGGAGATCGCCCGGAAGCTTCAGCTTCCGATCGCGGAAGTGCTCGGCCGGCTGACCGCCCTGGAGCTCGACGGGGCGGTTAGACGCCACCAGGATGGGTATGTAAGGGCGTTGCGCCGCGGCAAAGAACGGGCGTAGGATGCCCGCCTCAGACGACGGCCAGGGAACAAGAGGCCGGGTTTGGGAATAAAGAGAGAGCTATGCCGGAAGGATTGATCATCGTCGAGTCGCCTGCCAAGGCCAGGACTTTGAAGCGGTTTCTGGGTGACCGTTTCGACGTCCGGGCCTCCATGGGCCACGTCCGCGACCTGCCTGAAAAGGAGATGGGGGTCGAGGTGGACGACGGTTTCAAGCCGCATTACGAGGTCGTGGAGAGCCGGCGCAAGACGATCAACGAGCTGCGTTCAGCCGCCAAGGGCGAGCGCGAGGTCATCCTCGCCTCCGACCCCGACCGGGAAGGAGAGGCCATCGCGTGGCATCTCGCCGAGGTGCTGAAGCTGCGCGATCCAAAGCGGATCGAGTTCCACGAGATCACCTCGGACGCAGTGCGCCGCGCGCTGGAATCTCCGCGTGAGATCGACATGCGCCTGGTCAACGCCCAGCAGGCGCGGCGCGTGGTCGATCGGCTGGTCGGCTTCCGCCTGAGCCCGTTCCTGTGGAGCAAGGTCCAGAAGGGAATCGGCGCCGGACGCGTGTCGTCCGTCGCGCTGCGCTTGGTGGTCGATCGAGAGGACGAGATCCGGAAGTTCGTCCCGGTCGAGTCGTGGACGATCGACGCGGAGCTGTCCCAGAAGGGCGCCGAGAACCACTTCCTGGCGCGGCTCAACCGGCCCGCAGGCTCGGCCGCGACTGAGAAAGACGCTAAGTTCGAGGTCCACAACGAGGCCGAGGCGCAGGAGATCGTCAGCAAGCTCGAAGGCGCGAGCTACCGCGTCATCGGCGTCGAGCAGAAGCGGCGCACCAAGAGCTCGAATCCTCCTTACATCACGTCAACTCTGCAGCAGGACGCGTCCAGCCGCCTGCGGATGCGCCCGTTTGCCGCCATGCGCGTGGCCCAACAGCTGTATGAGGGAGTCGAGCTCGGAGCCGAAGGTCCCACCGGGTTGATCACCTACATGCGCACGGACTCGACCCGGATCT
>VBGV01000047.1 GCA_005880755.1 Chloroflexota bacterium | reverse complement strand
ATGGGTGGTCTTTCCGCTTGCGGTCGCGGCCATCGTCGCCACGGCCAACGCGGTGAACATCACGGACGGCATGGACGGGCTCGCGGGCGGGCTGGCCGTGATCGCGATCGCAACGATCGCGTTGCTTCTGCCTGGTGCGCCCGCCGGCGAGAAGGCCGTCGCGATGACTTTGTGCGGAGCCCTGGTTGCGTTCCTCGTGTTCAACAGGTATCCCGCGCGGGTGTTCATGGGCGATACCGGTTCGCTCGCGATCGGCTTTGCGCTGGCCGCGATGGCGATTCAGCAGGGCGTGCTTCTGCTGCTTCCGATCGTGGCTCTTGTGTTTGTGCTGGAGACCCTGTCTGTCATCATTCAGGTGGCTTACTTCAAAGCCAGCGGCGGACGCCGCGTTTTCACCATGACCCCGATCCACTACACGTTCCACCACGAGGGTTGGTCAGAGAACCGCATCGCCCTGACTTTCTGGGCCGCGGGGCTCGTCTCGGCGCTGGCCGCGGTCGCTCTCGTGAAGCTGCTGGGTTGACCGCTCTCGTGGTGGGCGCGGCGCGCAGCGGCATCGCGCTCGCGCAGCATCTCACCGCGCGGGGTGAGAAGGTCCGAGTGGTCGATCGCAAGCTCGCCGCGGAGCTGCAGTCGACGATCGAGCAGATGCCGCCGAGCGTCGACCTGCGTCTGGGCGGCTACGACGCCCGCGCTCTCGAGGGTGTCGATGTGGTGTACGCGAGCCCAGGCGTGGCGTGGGATTCCGAGCTGCTCAATGAAGCGCGCGCGCAAGGCATCCCCGTCTCGAGCGAGATCGACCTGTTTCTGAAGACGTGCAAGGGAACGGTGGTCGGCATCACCGGGACCAACGGCAAGACGACCACGACCGCGCTCACCGGCGTGGTTTTGTCGTCCGGTGACCGCCCGGTGATGGTGGGCGGCAACATCGGCGACACCGTGCTCGATCGCGTGGACGAGATCACTCCCGAGCATTGGGTGGTGCTCGAGCTCTCCAGCTTCCAGCTCGAGTCTGTCGAGCGGCCGCGCCTGCACGTGGGCGTCATCCTGAACATCACGCCGGATCACCTCGACCGCCATCGCACCTTGGAGCGATATGTAGACCTCAAAGCGCGCGCGATCGAGGACGCGCACTACGCCGTATTGAACGGACGCGATCAAGTCGTACGCGCACTTGCCGCTCGCGCGGGCGGCGAGATCGTCTGGTTCGACGAACACCAACCAATGCCGCCGATGCCCCTCCCCGGGCGTCACAACATGGAAAACGCGCTTGCCGCGGCGGCCGTGGGACGCATCGCGGGGTTGAGCGACGACGCGATCAACAACGCCATCCGCTCGTTCCGAGGCGTCGAGCACAGGCTCGAGCTGGTGGGCGAGTGGGCAGGCGTCCGCTGGTACAACGACTCCAAGGCGACCAATCCCGACGCGGGACGCGTGGCGCTGAACGCGTTCCCTGGCGCGCCGGTGATCCTGATCGCCGGCGGATACGGCGGCGGTTTCGAGCTGCGCGAGTGGGTCGCGGACGTGCTCGCGAACACCGAGGCCGTGATTCTCATCGGGGCCTCAGCGGACGCGCTGGCCGAAGCCTTACGCGATCACCCGCAGATCCTGCGCGCTCCATCACTCGAAGAGGCGGTGTCGATCGCCGCCGGGCTCGCGCGCCAGGGCGGCGTCGTGCTCTTGAGTCCCGCCTACAAAAGCTTCGACATGTTCAAGGACTTCGAGGATCGCGGCAACCAGTTCAAAGAGCTGGTCCGCCAACGGTTTGCGGCGTGAGCACCGCGCATCAAGAGCGACCGCAGCCGGACCGGCTGCTGCTTTTCACCACCGTCCTGCTGTGCGCGGCCGGGCTGGTCATGGTCACGAGCGCATCCGTCGCGTTTGCCTACAACCAGCACCAATCGACCTTCTATTACGCGGAGAGGCAGGCCGCGTGGCTGGTGATCGGGTTCGTCGCCTTGTTCGTGCTGGCGAGGATCGACTATCGGCGCATCCGGCCGCTCGCGCCGGCAGGCGCGGTCGCGGTCGCGCTGTTGATGCTGCTGGTCCTCGTCCCGCATCTAGGCGTGAGCGTGAACGGCGCCCGCCGCTGGTTCGACGCCGGACCGCTCGGCACATTCCAGCCTTCGGAGCTCGGCAAGCTCGCGTTCGCCGTCTTCATCGCGCACTGGATCGACCGCAACTCGGAGCGCATGGGCCAGTTCCAGCAGGTGTTCGTGCCCTTCGCGGCGATGCTCGCGGGCGTGCTCGCCCTGCTGATGCTCGAGCGCGACCTGGGCACGGCCATCGTCACAGTTGGAATCTTTCTCAGCGCCTACTGGGCCGGCGGCGGCCGCCTGCGCCACATCATCCTGCTCGCCGCCTTCCTCGGCCTTGGTTTCATCGCGGTGACGCTGCTCGAGCCGTACCGAATGTCCCGCCTCACCGCGTTCAAAAACCCGTGGGCGGATCCCCTCGGCGCCGGCTTCCAGGCCACCCAGTCCCTTTACGGGCTCGCATCAGGGGGCATCTTCGGCGTCGGCATCGGTCACTCGATCGAGAAGTACGGCTGGCTCCCGGAGGCGCACACCGACTTCATCTTCGCCATCATCGGCGAGGAGACCGGTTTGATCGGGACGACGCTTGTGATGCTCGGCTTCCTCGTGTTCGGCATCCGCGGTTATCGCGCGTCGCTGCGTGCGCCGGACAGGTTCGGGATGGCGCTTGCAGCGTCGATCACCACGTGGGTGACCTTCGAGGCGTTGCTCAACATGGCGACGGTCACCAACACGCTTCCGATCACGGGCGTGCCCCTGCCTTTTTTCAGCTACGGGGGCACCGCGCTTGCCACGTCGCTGGCCGCGGTCGGCATCCTGCTGAGCATCGCCCGCCACGGCTCGGGTTCGGCGTTGCGGAACAATCGTCAGAGTGATGCGCCTTTTGATCGCTGGCGGCGGGACCGGCGGGCACCTGTATCCGGCGCTCGCGGTCGCGCGGGCGTTTCGCGCTGAGGAACCGGGCGGTGCCGTCCTGCTCGTCGGGCGCAAGGGCGGCCCGGAGGAGCGCCTCGTCCCGGCCGCGGGTTTCGAGCTGGAAACCGTCCGGGTCCGCGGGATCGACCGTGACGCACTGTGGAAGAACCTCGCGCTGCCGGCGCTTGTCCCGCTGGCGCTGCGCGCAGGGCTCCGCATCGTCGACCGCTTCCGGCCTGATGTCGTACTCGGCATGGGCGGCTACGTGATGGCCCCCGCGGTTGCCGCGGCTCGCATCCGCCGTCTTCCTTATGTGCTGCATGAGAAGGACGTGCGGCCGGGCCTGGCGACGCGGTACTTCGCGGCCAACGCGGCCGCCGTGTGCACGACACTGCCCGGCACCGAATCGCGGCTGCGAGGCGTCCGCGTCGTGACGACCGGAGTTCCCCTCCGTGAGGGCTTCGAGCCGCGGACGCCGGACGTGCCGCCGCGCCGGCTGCTGGTCACCGGCGGAAGCCAGGGCGCGCGCAGGCTCAACCAGGCGGTGTGGTCTGCCCTCGACGGGCTGTGCCAGAGGTTCGAGGAGGTGGTGCATGTCGCCGGGCAGCAGGGCGCGGACGAGCTACCCCAGCACGCGCGTGACCGCTACCGCGGGATCGCCTTCACCGACGACATGGCCGCATTGATGACACGCGCCGACCTGATCGTCAGCCGAGCCGGGGTCGGCACCATCGCCGAGGCGGCCGCGGTCGGGCTGCCAATGGTGCTCGTCCCCGGCACGTTCGGCGGCGGCCACCAGGAGGAGAACGCGGCGGCCATGGTCAGCGCCGGCGCCGCGGTGAGGATCGCCGACGACGAGCTCGACGGGGACAGCCTTCTGCGGTCGATCGACAGCCTCGAAGCCGACCGGATCCGCGCGATGGCCAAGGCCTCGGCTGCGGCGGGCCGCCATGACGCCGCGCAGCGAGTGCTGGCGGTGCTGCGCGAGGTCGTCAGCGGGTGAGGGCTCATCTCATGGGCGTCGGCGGCGCCGGAGTGTCCGCGCTGGCGCGGGTCTTCCTGGCGCGGGGAGACGACGTCAGCGGATGCGATCTCAAGGAATCGGACACGACGTCGGAGCTCGAGACCGAGGGCCTGAAATTCGTCCTTGGCCACGACCCCGAGCACGTCCTGGGCCAAGACCTGCTCGTCTACAGCGGCGCAATCAAGAAGTCGCGGGAGCTCGACGCCGCTCGCGCGATGGGGGTCAAGGTCCTGAGCCGCGCCGAGATGCTCGCGCAGATGATCAACGAGGCGGACTCGATCGCGGTCGCCGGCACCGCCGGCAAGACGACCGTCACGCACATGGTCGGCCACATCCTCGTCACCGCCGGCTACGACCCGACCGTGCTGGTGGGCGACGGATCAAGCGCGCGCGCGGGCAAGTCCGAGTGGCTCGTCGCCGAGACGGACGAGTCGGACGGCACGCTCACGCTGCACCACCCGCAACGGGCGATCGTCACCAACATCGAGCTCGACCACCCCGACCACTTCCGCGACGTGAGCGCGGTCCGCGACCTGTTCCAGTGGTTCATCGAAGGCCTGCCGCAAAGCGGGCTCGCGGTGTTGTGCGCGGATGACGAGCTCGCGCGCGAGCTCAAGCCGAAGGCACGCAAGGTCACCTACGGCTTTCGCCAGGGCGCGACGTATCGCTGCGAGCATGCCCGTCCTTTTCCGATCTATCGCGGCGTCGACCTGCTTGGACACGTCAACCTACGGCAGCCCGGCCGCCACAACATCCAGAACGCGACCGCGGCGGCCGCGATGGCGCTCGAGCTCGGCATCGGATTCAACGACGTCGCTGCGGCGCTGCACACGTTCCCCGGCGCCCATCGCCGCCTGGAGTTTCTCGGCGTCTTCCAGGGCGCGACGGTTTACGACGACTACGCGCACCACCCGACGAAGGTGCGCGCGACGATCGAGGCCGCCCGCGAGCTGCGTCACCGCCGCCTGCTCGTGGTCTTCCAGCCGCACCGTTACTCCCGTTTGAGCGCGCTGATGCACGACTTTGCGCGGGCGTTCGACGGCGCCGACCGCGTTTACGTGCTGGACGTATACAGCGCGGGCGAGGAGAACGTTTCCGGCGTCCGCGCCTCCGACCTTGCGCACCAGATCCCGCACGGCATCTACGTCGGCGACTTCATCAAAGCCAAAGAAGCTCTCGAGGAAATCGTCGGCCCGGATGACCTTGTCCTGCTCATGGGCGCGGGCGATATCAAGAAGTTGGGCGATGACCTGGCGCACAAAATCTAAAGAAATGGGGGGATCAGGATCCCCCCATTGGCCCCCCTCGGCGCGTCCGCCGGTCTGGTGGACGAGATTGCCTGTCGTGGCGCGGCAAAGCCGCGCCACGCCGGCGGAGGCGCCGCAAGGATGAGCTGGAGAACAAAATCTAACCTCGCCTGGCTGCGAGAGCAGCCCGGCGTCAAGGAAGACGAGGCGCTGGCATCGCGCACTTCCTTCGGCATCGGCGGTCCGGCCGATTTCCTGGTCGAGCTGGCGCGGGCCGAGGCGATCGAGAAGGCGATCGACGGCTGCGCGTCGCGAGACATTCCTTACTTCCTCCTCGGCGCCGGAACGAACCTGCTGATCGCCGACCGTGGAGTCGAAGGGCTGGTCGTGCGGGTGGTCAATCGCGAGCACGAGATCGCCGGCACTCGCGTGCGCGCCGCGGCCGGCCTGAAGATGATGCGTCTCGCTCGAATCGCCGCGGACGCGAACCTGCGCGGTTTCGAGTTCGCGATCGGCGTGCCTGGGACCGTCGGCGGCGCGATCTACCAGAACGCCGGCTGCTGGGGCAAGGAGATCCGCGAGGTGCTCGTCGAGGTCGAGGGCTACATGGCAGGCACCGGCAAGCAGACGTGGAATGCCGCCGCTCTGAAGCTCGGCTACCGCACCTCGGCGCTGCGCGACGGTGCGCTCCAAGGAGGACTGGTCCTGAGCGCGACGGTGCATCTCGCACGTGGAGATGGGGAGGAGGCGAGGCAGATGATGGCCAAGCTCACGCGCGAGCGGAACGAGACGCAGCCCATCAAGACCAAGAACTGTGGCAGCGTCTTCAAGAATCCTCCTGGAGATTCAGCCGGCCGGCTGGTCCAGGCCGCAGGGCTCAAAGGAGCGCGCGAGGGCGCGGCCGTCATCTCCACGCTGCACGGCAACTTCATCGTCAACGAAGGCGGCGCCAAGGCCTCCGATGTGCTCCGCCTCATCGAGCGCGTGATGGCCGAGGTCAAGCGGCGGTTTGGCATCCAGATCGAGCCCGAGGTCGAGATGGTGGGCCGCTGGAAATGAAGCTGGCGGTTCTTCGTGGAGGCAAGTCCGCGGAACGCGAGGTCTCGCTGCGTTCCGGCGAGCAGGTCGCCAGGGCGCTGCGCGGGCGCGGTCACGACGTCACCCCCGTCGACCTCGACGCCCGCACGTGGGACGTCTTGCGCGACGGCCGGTTCGAGTGCGTTTTCAACGCCTTGCACGGCCGTCTCGGCGAGGACGGCACCGTACAGGGAATGCTGGAGCTCCTCGGTTTGCCGTACACGGGTTCGGGCGTGCTCGCCTCGGCCCTTTGCATGGACAAGGCGCGCGCGGGCAAGATCCTGGCGGCGATCGGGCTCCACGTGCCCGAGTTCGAAGAGCTCGAGATGACACACGGTGTCGCCGCTGAGGTCGTCGAACGCCTCGTCTCGCGGTTCGGCCTTCCGCTCGTGGTGAAACCGGTGCGGGAAGGATCGACCATCGGTCTGACGATCGCCAAAGACGCAGACGCTGTCGCCAGCGGGCTCGTCCTCGCCGGGCGCTACGACCGGCGAGTCCTGGTGCAGCGGTTCGCCTCGGGGACCGAGATCACGATCGGCGTGCTCGCGACGCCCGAGATGCAGGTCCTGCCGACGCTCGAGATCGTCAGCGAGAACCCCCTTTACGACTACGACGCCAAATACACCGCCGGCAAATCGCACCACATCATCCCGGCCCGGATCCCGGAGGCCGCGAGGACCGCGGCATCGGAAACCGCGGCCCGCGCCTTCAGCGAGCTCGGTTGCTCAGGCATGGCGCGCGTCGACATCATCGTCGACGCGGCGGGCACGCCCTGGGTGCTGGAGGTGAACACGGTGCCGGGCCTCACCGAGCTCTCACTGCTGCCGGACGCCGCCCGTGCCGCGGGTATCGCGTTCGACGAGCTGTGCCAGCGACTGGTCGACCACGCGGTGGGCCGCCACGACCGCCACGTCGGACCGCCCGCCTTATGAAGTTTCGCCGTCGCAGCTCCGTCCTCCCCCGCGCACCCTGGCCCAACGGTCTGGAGCGCACGGAACCGCTGCGCGGCCAGGTGTGGACGCGCTCGGAACGAGCGCTGCGCGAACCGGACGTGCACTGGATTCGGCGAGCTCTCGCGGGCGTGGCCGCAGGAATCGAGATCGGGCTCCTGGCCTGGCTCTGGTTCGGCCCGGCCCTGACCGTGCACAACGTGCAGGTGACCGGCGCGCGCCACATGTCGTCGAGCCAGGTGGCCCATGCCGCCGGGCTTTCCGGTGACGGATCGGTCCTCTCGGTCGACGGCGAGTCGGCCCAGCAGCGACTGCTCAACCAGGTCTGGATTCGCGCCGCGACCGTGCAGCCTCAGCTTCCCGGGACAGTCGTGGTGCAGGTCAGCGAGTGGGAGCCTGTCGCGTCCTACCACGCAGGCCCGTCGACCAAGCTGTTCCTGCTCTCCAGCCAGGCGATCGTGCTCGGCACGATCTCCACGCCTGGCGGACTGGTCGACGTGCAGGGACCTGCGGGCAACGACCCGCGGGTGGGCGACCGCGCGCTCGACCCGCAGCTGCTGACCGCGCTGGTGAACATGCAGCGCGTATTTCCCACCCTCGTCGGCCAGGACGTCGCAGGCTTCATCTTCGATTCGTGCGGCGACCTGACTCTGGTGGCCAAGCGCGGCTGGAAGGTTTACTTTGGCCGCGTGCTGACGCCTGAGGAGTTCGCGACGCTGCGTGACAAGCTGACCGCGCTGAAGGCGATCGCCGGCGACGTCAACTACAACTCTCCGGACCTCGCATACGTCAACGTGATGAACCCGGTCGAGCCCGCGGTCGGTTACAAATCGAGGCCGCCCGCCGCGCCGGCCACGCCCGCGCCGGCCACGCCCGCGCCCCCTAGTCCATGCAAGTAATCGTCATCGCGGTCGCCTTTGCGATCCTCGGCGTGATTCTGGGGCTGCTCTCGCCGGTCACGATCCCGATCACCTACGCCCGCTACACGGCGGTCGCCCTGCTGGCGGCGCTCGACTCGATCTTCGGCGCGTTGAAGGCATACATCGCCGGCACGTTCGAGCCGCGCGTGTTCTTCAGCGGACTGATCACCAACATGACGCTGGCCGGAGGCCTGACCTATTTCGGCGACAAGCTGGGCGTCGACCTGTCGATCGCCGCGATCGTTGCCTTCGGCGTCCGGATCTTCAACAACCTGGGCGCCATCCGCCGGCACTACCTGTAGTTCCCTTCCCCACTCGCTGGGGAAGGTGACCCGGCCGCGAAGCGGCCCGGTCGGATGGGGGCGACTGGCTGGGTCGGTCGGGGACGGGCAACCACCACAAGGCCTAGACCCATCCGCGGACCGAACCACAAAATCTAGCCCCGCAACACGCCGGGAGCCGATATACTTCCGCCAACCCGCCCTCAACATCCACACGTTCCAGGAGGCGTTCCAGCACAGTTTTGTCGCGGCGGAAGAAAACCGTCGGTCTCGACCTGGGTACATCCCGGGTCGCGGTCGTCATCGCGGAGTCTGACGAACCGGGTGGTCCCGTGACGATCCTCGGCGTGGGCGAGGTGCCCTCCGACGGCCTGCGCAAAGGCGTGGTCGTCAACCTCGAAAAGACCATCTCCGCCATCCAGGCCGCGGCGGTTGCCGCGGAGCGGATGGCCGGCCAGCGCATCGAGTCGGTCGTTGTCTCGCTCGGCGGCACCCACACCTGGAGCCAGAACTCCACAGGCGTGGTTGCGGTCGCCCACCCCGACCACGAGATCGGCGACGACGACGTCCACCGCGTGGTCGAGGCGAGCCGGGCCATCAGCGTCGCGAGCGACCGCCAGGTCATTCACGTCATCCCGCGGGCCTACACCGTCGACGGGCAGGACGGCGTCAGAGACGCCGTCGGCATGACCGGTCACCGCCTGGAGGTGGAGACCAATATCGTCACCGGCGCCCAGACCGCCGTCCAGAACGTCATCAAATGCGTCCACGGCGCGGGCTTCGACGTCGAAGACGTCGCATGCGCCGGCCTCGCCGCGGGCGAGGGCGTGCTGACCGCGCAGGAGATCGAGCTCGGCGTCTGCCTGATCGAGATCGGCGCGGGCACGACCAACGTCGTCGTCTACAACGAGGGCAGCGCGCGACATCTCGCCGTGCTGCCGGTCGGCGGCAACCACGTCACGAGCGACATCGCGATCGGCCTGCGCACGACGCTCGACGAGGCCGAGAACTTGAAGCTCAACTACGGCCACGCGGTGCCCGACGTGATCGACCAGGCGGAGAAGGTCGAGGTCCGGCAGGTCGGCGGCGACAGGATCCAGGCGCTGCCGCGGAAGTTCCTCGCCGAGATCATCGGCCCGCGCATGGTCGAGATCTTCCAGATGGCACGCGAGGAGGTGCGCAAGACCGGCTTCGACCAGCTCCTCCCGGCGGGGGTGGTGGTGGCAGGCGGCGGGTCGCGGCTGATGGGCACGATGGACGCCGCGCAGTCGGTGTTCAACGCATCAGCTCGACTTGGGCACCCGCTCGGCTTGGTCGGCCTCGCGGACAAGGCACACGGACCGTCGTTTGCGGTTGCGTGTGGGTTGGTGAAGTGGGGGGCGCATGCGCGCACAGACCACAGCGACACTCACCACACCGTCACGTTCGGCATCACGTATCAAAAAACAGTGAGGTGGCTGCGCGATTTTTTCTAGAGAACACACCAAAAACCAGCTTGAGCTCGCCATGGCCAGAGCACATAGGAAGGAGGATCACCTGATCGTCATGAAAGAGAGCGAGTTACACGAAGGGCGAGCACGGATCAAGGTCGTCGGCTGCGGTGGTGGCGGTGGCAACGCCGTCAATCGCATGATCTCGAAGGCGCTCAAAGTCCAGTTCATCGCGGTGAACACCGACAAGCAGGCGCTGGAACGCTGCCAGGCCGACGTCAAGGTCCAGATCGGAAACAAGGTCACTCGCGGCCTGGGCGCGGGCGGCGATTGGACGCGCGGACGAGACGCCGCGGATGAGAGCCGGACCGAGCTCACGGCGGTCGTCCAGGATTCGGACATGGTGTTCATCACCGCCGGCATGGGCGGCGGCACCGGTACCGGGTCGGCGGCCATCGTGGCCGAGCTGGCGAAGGAAGCCGGCGCGCTGACCATCGGCGTGGTCACGCGGCCGTTCTCGTTCGAGGGCCGGATCCGCAACGACACCGCGGAGGAAGGGATCAGGGCGCTGCGCGGCCAGGTCGACGCGCTCATCGTCATCCCCAACGACCGCCTGGCGCAGGTCGCCAGCTCCAAGACCACGCTCGAGGAAGCCTTCCGCATGGCGGACGACGTCCTGCGCCAGGGCGTGCAGGGCATCTCCGACCTGGTCACTCAGCCCGGCGTCATCAACCTCGACTTCGCCGACGTGAAGGCGATCATGGAGAACGCCGGCGAAGCGCTGATGGGCATCGGCCACGGCGCGGGTGACTCCCGGGCCGAGGACGCCGCCAAGCAGGCCGTCTCCAGCCCGCTGCTCGAGACGTCGATCGACGGCGCCAAGGGCATCCTCTTCAACATCACCGCCGGCAAGGACATCACCCTGCAGGAGGTGCAGAGGGCGGCCGAGATCGTGCGCGCGGCGGCCGACCCCGGCGCCAACATCATCTTCGGC
>VBGV01000296.1 GCA_005880755.1 Chloroflexota bacterium | reverse complement strand
AAAAGCCCGGGACCTAACCCTCAGCGAACTCCAGGCACCGCACTCCGGTCAGGTCCAGCCAGTAGCGACCTCTTCCTCGTACGATGCGCATCAACACCTGCTCACACGAAGGGCAGCGGACCACGGTTCCCGGCGCGTGGACGTAAACGTCCACCCGCCCGACCTCGTTGACCGCGCCACACGAAGCACACGTGCCGTGCGCCGTGGTCATTTCGACTGCGAAGATCTCGCCCAGCAAACCGGCGATCGCGTTGCCGTCGAGCTTCATCTCGGAAGTCTGCATCTTCATCCTCCTCCGGGTCCTCCGGTGGCTCCAAACCTTTCCGTCTTGATCCACAGCGGGTCGTATTCCAGGCCGACCAGGAGGTCGGCCGCCGTCTCCACGAACGGAGTCGGGCCACAGACGAACACCGCCGGCGTCTGGGCCTTCGGCCATGCGACCTCTTTCACCATCGCGGCGTCGATCCTCCTGGTGTATCCGCTCCATCCCGCCGGCTTCTCGCGCGTCAGCGTGTGAGAGACGAACAGCCCGTCGTTCGCGGCCACCAGGCGATCGATCTCCTCCCGATAGATGATGTCGGCCAACGCGCGCGAGGAATAGAGAAGACGCGCGGGTGCCTTGCGCGGCGCCGTCGCGCGGTGGCGGAGCATCGCCATCAACGGCACCACGCCGGATCCTCCCGCCACGAGCAGCAGCGGACGATCGTCGCCGGCTCGCCATACGAAATGTCCGCCGATCGGGCCGCGGAGCTCAACCTTGTCCCCCACCTTCAGCTCGCCCACGAGATACGGCGACACCTCGCCATCGTCGAGGCGCTCGACCGTCAGAGCAACCCAGCGGGCTTCTGGTGGCGAGGCGATCGAGTAGCTGCGTTCGGCCTGGTAGCCGTCCTCGGCGGTCAGCCGGACGTCAACGTGCTGGCCGGCGAGATGACCGGGCCACATCGGGATGTTGAAGTAGAGGCTCGAGACGCGTGGCGTCTCATGGACGAGCTCGACCAGCTCTCCGAATTGCCACGCTATGAGGGGCCGCAAACTCACGGCGCAGCCTCTGAGTTGGTGGGGATCCTAGTCGCCCCAGTAACGCTGCTCGCGCCAAGGGTCTCCATACAGGTGGTAGCCGTTGGACTCCCAGAATCCCGGCTGCTGCTCTTTCTCGAGCTTGATCCCGCGCACCCACTTCGCGCTCTTCCAGAAATAGAGGTGAGGGACGAGCAGTCGCGCGGGACCGCCGTGCTCCGGGTGCAGGGGCTGGCCGTCGAACTCGTAGGCGACCCACGCCTTGCCGTCCATGACGTCCTCGAGCGGCAGGTTGGTCGTGTAGCCACCGTCGCAGAAGGCTGTGATGTACTCGGCCGCGGTCTCCACGCCCTCCATCAACGTGTCGAGCGAGACACCCTTCCAGGTCGTATCGAACTTCGACCACTTTGTGACGCAGTGGATGTCCTTGGTCACGGTGTCCGACGGAAGGGCGAGGAGCTCCTTCCACGTCCAGCGTTTGGGTTCGTCGACCTCGCCTTCGATCGAGAACGACCACTGGTCGAGGTTCGGGCGTGGTGTCGGTCCGGCGGAGAGGACGGGGAAATCGTTGACGAGATACTGGCCAGGCGGGAGGCGCGAGCTCGATGCGGTGTCGCGCCGCCGTCCCTTGAAGCCGCGCGAGATGAACCCCATCCCAAACGAATTGTCGCGCTTTGCTAGACGGCGCGCATCCGGTTGTTTTTCGGGTTGTGCTCCACCTCGGCCATTCCCAGCGCTCCCAGCAGCGGCAGCATGTACATACCGAACCGGCCACGCAGGCCCTTCTTCATTCCGTACCAGCCGCGGACCGGATTCTTCGGCGAACGCCCCCACGCCTCGACGGTGCCATCGGCCGCCGGCTTCTGCTCGTCTGCGCTTCCGAGCGGGATCCAGTCGCCGTGCTTCTTGAGCATCGCGTGCAGATCGTCGATCGACGAACCGCTCGGGTGGCACATCGCGACGGATCCCATGAACGCGACCGACGTCGAGATCGTGTTTCGCGGCCTGCCCGATTCCAGCACCCGCGTCGAGATCGAGCACGGAGGCTGGGACCGACTGGGCGACGTCGGTCAGGCCTGGCGCGAAGCCAACCGCGCGGGTTGGGACGGCATCCTGCCGTCCTACAGGGACGGCGCCGAGCTCAGAAGCTGACCCGGGTCAGACGCCAGAGGCGCCCGGGAGGATACAGCGGGTCGGCCGTGACGAGGGGCACGTCGAAGTTGTAGTCCCCGAGCACCACGTGCTCGGTTCCTTCGACCGTGCTGGGCGCCACCGGGCGCTCGATGACGATCGCCCTGGCGTCGAGGTGCTGGCGCAGGATCATGCCCGGCCACTCGGCAAGGTCGACGTCGACGGTCGAAACCAGGTCCGACTGTTCGCCCCACGGCGTCGTGTAGTTCGCGACCGACTGATTCCGGGCGATGACGCGGCGAACGTGCAGCGCGGGCGACACCGCCGCAATCACCGCTTGCGCGGTCGCGAACGCGATCTGGAGCGTCGGCTGCCCCATGACGCAGCCGTACACGACGATCGTGCGGCTGTCCACCGTGACGTTCGCCGCGAACAGGAAGTTCGCGCCGGTGTTGAGGCCGGAGCCGGTCTTGATGCCGATGATCCCGCCCTGGCCAAGGAGCCCGTTGACGTTGTAGACGGTGCCGGCCACCGGCAGGTTGGCCTGGCCCAGGGCGACGATCTGCGCGAAGACCTCGTTGAGCATCGCCACCATGCCCAGGGTCGTGAGATCGGTGGGCGTGCTCACGCTCGAGGCCGACACGCCGCTCGTGTCGGCGAACTTCGTATGTAAGAGATGCAGCTCGGCGGCGCGCTTGTTCATCTTGGCCACGAAGGCGTCGATCGAGCCGGCGTCCCAGCGTGCGGCCGTCTCGGCAAGGTTGTTCCCGGACGGAATCAGCATTCCCTCGAGGACCTGGAACAAGGTCAGCTGCTCTCCCGCCTGCACCTTCA
>VBGV01000295.1 GCA_005880755.1 Chloroflexota bacterium | reverse complement strand
TCGGCATCGTGTTCACGCTCATCGCGTTCCTGGTCGGACCTTTGATGCAGCTGGCGCTGTCACGCCAGCGGGAGTCACTCGCCGACGTGAGCGGGGTCGAGCTCACGCGCAATCCGGCCGGCCTCATCTCCGCGCTGCAGAAGATCGCCAGCAATGACAAGCCGCCCGAGCGGTTCAACCACGCCGTGGCGGCGATGATGATCGACAACCCCGAAGAGCATCACGGCAGCTTCTTCAGCCGTCTTTTCGATACCCATCCGCCGATTGCGGAGCGCATCGCCGCTCTGCAGAGGGTCGCCGGCGTCCAGCAGACCTAATCGCAGCAGTCGCCAAGAGGCGGTTTCGCCTCTCCTCGCCAAGATCCTTCACGTCCGGCGCACCGAGCTCCGGCGCACGCTCCAGGTGGCCGGCTTCGCGATCGTCGTCGGTTGGGCGATGTACACGGCGTTCAGCGCCACCCAGTCGATCTTCCTCAATAAAGCGGGGCCGCATGCCTATCCGGTCTTCTTCATCGTGCTGGCGCTGGCGGTCTGGCCCCTGGATGCTCTGCAGGGCGCGCTTAGCCGACGGTTTGGCGTCGGTCGCGCGTTTCGGATCAACCTCATCGCGAACGCAGTCGCGGCGATCGGCGTCTTCGTCGCATACACCATCCGCGAAGACGCGACTGTCGCCTTCGCGGCGTACGTCGTTTACTCCGTCGCGTTCGAGCTTGTGATGCTCAACTTCTGGACGTTCGTCACGCAGCATTTCAACGTGCTGGAGGGCAAGCGCATCTTTCCCGTCATCGCTGCCGGCTCCAGCGTCGGCTACATCCTTTCCGGCCTGACCACCACGATCGTGGCGCTCTTCGCGACGGAACCGCTGGTCTTCGTTTGGGCGTTCGGCTCCATGGCTGCTGCGATGATGTCGGTCGGACTCGAGCGCACGCTGTTCCGGCCCGCGTTCGTCGACGAAGCCGACCAGTTCCTCGTTCAGCACGAGGTCGACCGCAAGCGGCACGGTGCGATCGCGATGTTCAGGCGCGCGGTTCAGCATGTGAGTGGCAGCCGCCTCGTCCTGGCGCTCGTGCTGCTTGCGCTCGTCCTGCTGATCGTCAGCCGCGTCGGCGATTACCTCGTGGCGGTGCTCTTCGTCGACGCGACCCACAACAACCTGCAAGAGCTGACGATCCTCATCGGCAACGCGTGGCTCGCCAGCTACGTCGTGCAGCTCGTCGTGAGCCTGTTCGTCGCGCCGTGGGTTCTGAACAGGTTGGGCGTGAAGAACGCGATCATGGTCCTGCCTGCCTTCACTGTCATCGGCTTCGTGGCCGTGGCGGTCAACCCGGTCCTCGCGACCGCGCTCTTTCTTTTCATCGTCCGGAACGGGCTGCAGACCGGGCTCGACGATCCTGCGCAAAACGTTCTCGGCGGCGCGCTGCCCGCCCAGGTGGTGCCGAGGCTGAAATTCCTTCTCGACAATGCCGTCCTGCCGGGGGCCGCGGCGGTGAGCGGCGCCGGCCTGCTGCTGCTCCAGGCCGCCGTCGTCGCGAATGTGGAAGTGCTCGCTCTGACCGGCATCGCGCTCGCCGTCCTCCTGGTCCTCGCGGCATGGTGGGTGAGGAGCCTTTACGTCGACGCGATCTACTCCAGGCTGCGCACGCACGCCTTGAGCCTGGCTGACTTTCAGCAGGCGGTCGGGCGGCCGACACCCGACCAGATCGTCGAGCTGCAGGGCTACATACGTGGTGCGGACGACAAGACCAGACAATTTGCCGCGGCCGCGCTGGCCAAGGCGTCGCCGGACGCCTTTGCGTCGATGGCGCCTGAGCTGTTGACGTCGCCAGATCCCATCGTCAGGCGGCTTGTCTTCCAGATGGCGCCGCCTGACTCGATCGCGCTCGATCAGCTCGAATCTGCGAGGGACGACCAGGATGGGTGGGTCCGGGCCGCGGCCGCCATCGCCGGCGTCATGAGCAAAGATCGCTGGGAAGGATCCGACGAGGTTCTCCGCTCACTCGACGAATCGGACGCGCCCCGCGACCGCGCCGCGGCCGCGTGGGCGGCGGCGTTTGTGGCCGACGGAGTAACGGTTGTCAAGGCGATGGGTGACGCCGACCGGCTCGTCCGCCTGGAGGGCATCCGCGCGTTCGCGCGCATGAAGGGAGAGGTGCCCGCCGTGGCGGGCGTGCTCATCGAATGCATGCGCGACGGTGAGGTCGAGGTGCGTCGCGAGGCGCTCCGTCAGGCCTTGCGCTGGGCGCCGCCGGCCGACTGGCAGCAGCCGTACGCCGAGGCGCTGGCCGCCGGGCTGGCCAGCCCTGACCGTGATGTCCGGAGGCTTGCAGCGGAGGCGATGGCCACCCAGGCGCCCGAGGCACTGGCGCTCACACTGCCACTCCTGCTCACCCGCGATGAGACTTCGTCCGCCGCGGTCGAGGCGTTGGTGCGGAGTGGCCGGCCCGAGCTCTTTCAGCATGCCCGCGCGCACCTCGAGGCGCGACTGTCGGGCGGAGTGCAGCTGGCCCGCCTGTCCGCGCGAGTGAGCGGTGCGATGCGCCACGTCGACGGCGACACAGCCGCCGCCTACGCGCTCCTTCGCATCGGGCTCGATGATTTCGTGAACAGTGCCGCGGATTCGGGCCTTGCCGCGATGCGCGCTCTCCACGGCAAGAGAGGCTTCGCGACCGTCGAGCGCGGGCTCGCATCCGAGCACACCCAAACCAGGGTGGAGGCGCTGGAAACGTTGTTAAACTTCGGCCCGGGCTGGCTGGCCGGACCGCTGGCGCGCCTCCTCGAGCCGGAGTCGTTCGATCCCGTCGTGGCGCGGCCCTTGTCGCATGCCGAGCTCGAAGCCCTCACGAACCACGCCGACAAGTGGGTCCGCGAAACGGCGGAAGCCGCATCACAGGGACTGAGTGAACACATGAAAGAGCTGATCGCGCTGAAGCGGGTGCCGCTGTTCAGCACGCTGACCCTCGAGCAGCTGGCCAGCATCGACCGGCTGATGGTCACACGGCACTACGCCAATGGCGAGTCGGTGTTTCGTCGGGGCGATGTTGGCGCCGAGCTGTACGTGGTCGTCGACGGCGAGATCCGCGTCCACCTCGACCACGCTGGAAGTGAAGTCACTCTGGCGCGCCACGGAAGCGGGACGGTGGTGGGGGAGATGTCGGTCTTCGACGATGAGCCCAGGTCCGCGAGCGCGGAGGCGACGACCGAAACCACAGTCCGCGTGTTACGGCGCGACCGCCTGCACGCCATCGTCCACGAGCATCCGGAGGTGCTGCTGGAGTTCATCAAGAACCTGAGCCAGCGCTTGCGGGCGATGGACGAGAAGCTGGAATCGTCCCCAGTTACGCAGTAGGGTCGGTTTC
>VBGV01000046.1 GCA_005880755.1 Chloroflexota bacterium | reverse complement strand
GCTGCAGGCGATCAAGGCCCCGCCCAGCGTGGACCCGAAAGCTCCGCCGCGCGACGTCACCCTGCTCGCGGTCGTCCATGGCTGGCAGCCGGACGCCGAGCGCTGGCTGCTTTCTGTGTTCACGCATTGCAAGGCTGACTTCGAAGCAGTCCTGGTCGACAACTCGGGTGACCCGCGAATCGCGGGCTGGCTCAAGAACCGCAGCGCCGAACGACTTCGAGCCATCACGCTCGACCCGCCGCTTGGTTTCGGAGCCGCCGTTAACGCAGGCATCGAGGCGGCGAGCGGGCAGGTGGTGATCCTTTTCGATCCGGGCGTCGAGCTAAACGGGGATGCCGTAGCGCCGCTCCTCGATGCCCTCTCCGACCCGACCGTCGCCGTGGCGGGGCCGTTCGGCCTGCGCGGC
>VBGV01000045.1 GCA_005880755.1 Chloroflexota bacterium | reverse complement strand
GCGATCGGGAAGACCTCCTGGTCGGCCAATAGAATTCGGGCCGTGGATGACGATTACGGCAGACTCGTAGGAGAGCTCCACGCCAGGCGCAAGAAGAACCTCGCCATGGGTGGCGCGGAGAAGGTGGACAAGCAGCACCAGCGCGGCAAGCTGACCGTCCGCGAGCGCCTGGAGCTGCTGTACGACCCGGGCACATTCGTCGAGCTCGGGCTACTGGCAAGCCAGCAATCGCTGCGCGGTGCGGAAGCCGACCCGGACGGCACGCCCGCCGACGGGGTCGTGACAGGTCACGGCGAGATCGAGGGGCGTCAGGTCTGGGTCATCGCGTACGACTTCACGGTGATGGCAGGCTCGATGGGAGCGGTAGGCGAGCAGTTCAAAGCCGCGCGCGTCCGCGAGCTGGCCCTGCGCTACCGCAAGCCGATCGTCTGGTTGCTCGACTCCGCCGGGGCACGGATCCAGGAGGCGGCCGGCTCGACGTTTGCCGGCACCGGCTGGCTGTTCGCCGAGCAGGTCGTGATGTCGGGCGTCATCCCCCAGGTGGCGGCGATGCTCGGGCCGTGCGCGGCGGGCACCGCGTACATCCCGGGCCTGGCCGACTTCGTGCCGATGGTCAAGGACACGTCTTCGATGGCGCTCGGCGGGGCTCGCCTCGTCAAGGCGGCGACGGGAGAGGACGTGACCGACCACGACATGGGGGGCTCTCAGGTCCACTGCTACGAATCCGGCGTCGGCGACAACGAGCTCGCAAACGACGCGGAGTGCATCGCCACGGTGCGCCGTTTCCTCTCGTACCTACCATCCAGCAACACCGAGCCGGCGCCCTTCGTCGAGACGGGTGATCCACGCGACCGGTTGGTCGAGGGCCTCGAGAAGATCGTTCCCGTCAATCCGCGCGCCGCCTACGACGTGCGCAAGGTGGTCAGGGCGATCTTCGACCACGAGTCGTGGTTCGAGGTCAAGCCCACATGGGCGAAGAACATCGTCATCGGGTTCGCGCGAGCGGGTGGTCACGCGGTCGGGGTGGTGGCCAACCAGCCGATGCAGAAAGGCGGCGCGCTCGACTCCGACGCCGCCGACAAGGCCGCCCGGTTCATCCGCATGTGCGACGCGTTCAACGTGCCGCTGGTGTACCTGATGGACGTGCCGGGGTTCATGGTCGGATCGCAGGTCGAGAAGGAAGGCATCATCAGGCATGGCGCGAAGATGCTGTACGCCACCAGCGAGGCGACCGTGCCGAAGGTCACGATCATCATGCGCAAGGCCTACGGCGCGGGCTACTACGTGATGAACGGCAAGGGTTACCAGCCGGACATGATCGTCGCGTGGCCCTTCGCCGAGATCTCCGTCATGGGACCGGAGGGCGCGGTCAACATCATCTTCAACAAGCAGGTCGAGGCCTCGGACAATCCAGAAGCGACCCGAGCCCAGCTCGTGGAAACGATCCGCGCTCAGATCAACCCGTATCTCGCCGCGGGCTGGGCGATGATCGACGATGTGATCGATCCCGCGGAGACGCGTCGCGTGATCATCAAGGGCATCGAGCAGGCGCGGGACAAGAAGATCGACCGCCCCTGGCGCAAGCACGGAAACATTCCGGTATGACCACGCAGGTCGTCATCACGGCCGCCCTGACCGGCGTGCTGGCGACGCGCGAGCAGTGCCCGGCGATTCCGTACACGCCCGTGGAGATCGCCGACGAGGCGAGGCGAGCAGCCGAAGCGGGCGCGTCGATCGTCCACATCCACGCCAGGAATCCGGAGGGCGGCCCGGAGTGGCGGGTCGAAACCTTTGCCGAGATCCTCTCCGAGGTCCGTGCTCGCACGGACGTGATCGTCAACTTCTCGACCGGCGCGATCGGGATTCCGCCCGAGCAGCGCATCGCCCACATCCGTGACCTTCGACCAGAGATCGGCGCGTTGAACATGGGGTCGATGAACTACGCCATCTACTCGGCGAAGAAGAAGGCCTTCTATCACGACCACGTTTTCGCGAACCCGTTCAAGGACATCCAGTTCTTCCTGGAAGCCATGAACAGCGCGGGCGTGCGTCCAGAGCTCGAGTGCTTCGATACCGGTCACATCGCGAACACCGCCCCTCTGATCGACATGGACGTGCTGAAGCCGCCTTACCAGTTCAGCCTGATCATGGGCGTCCTCGGCGGGATCCCGGGCACCACGCGTCACCTGACCAACCAGGTCGACACGCTGCCGCCCGGATCGCACTGGCAGGTCATCGGCATCGGGCTCAACCAGTGGGCACTGGTCGCGGCAGCCATCACGATGGGTGGCAACGCGCGCGTCGGGTTGGAGGACAACTTTTACGTCGAGGAAGGAAAGATGGCGAAGAGCAACGGCGAGCTGGTCCAGAAAGCCGCACGTCTCGTGCACGATCTCGGCCGGGACGTCGCGACGGTGGACGAAGCACGCAAAATTCTTTCCCTCTCCCCTGAAGGGGAGAGGGTCAGGGTGAGGGGCGCGGAAGAATGACTGAAGTCAAGGCCGAGCTGGTCGGGAGCGTCTGGAAGGTCAAGACCCAGGCCGGCGCACAGGTGGCGGAGGAGGACGAGCTCCTGGTCCTCGAGTCGATGAAGATGGAAATCCCAGTTACCGCGCCGCGTGCCGGCACCGTGAAAGAGGTGCGGGTGAAGGAGGGCGAGGTGGTCAAGGAGGGCCAGGTCCTGGTCGTGCTCGAATGAAGCCCGCGCAGCTCCTGCTCGCATACATGCGGCTGGTGGAGAGGGAGCGGGAGCTGCGCGACGAGATCGAGCGGGTCGAGTCCCTGCTCGCTTCCGACCCCAGCGTGGCGCACGCCGAACAGGCACTGACCGATGCCCGGGCCGAGCGTGAGGCCATACAGCTACGGCTGCGCGAGTCCGACCGCGATCGCGAAGATCACCGCACGAGGCTGCGCTCGCGCGAGAAAGAGCTCATGAGTGGGCGCATCCGCAGCCCAAGCGAGCTGATCCAGATGAACGAAGAGGTGCAGCACATGAGGGCACGCTTCGCTGAAGAAGAGGACGCCGAGCTGCGCCTGATGGAAGAGGGCGAGCTGGCCGAACAGGCCGTGGTCGAAGCGGCCGAGCGGCTGCAGGAGACTCGCACAAGGTCCGCGTCTGACGAGCCCGGATTGCGAAAGGACCTCGAGTCGTGGCAGTCAGAGCTCGAGTCGGTCAAGGCTGACAGCGCGGCGACCTGGGCACAGGTTCCGTCCGGGGCGCAGAACGCCTATCTCCGCGTTCGCGTCCACCCACCCGTGGCCGAGGTCGACCGCAATCAGTGTCAGGCCTGCCACGTCACCGTGACGTCGTCGGGGATGCAGGCGTTGCGCAAGGGAGACCAGATCGTCCACTGCGAGAACTGCGGCCGCATCCTGGTGATGTCCTGAAAACACTGCGCCTGCGCACAGACGGCGCGGCGCGAGGCAACCCCGGACCAGCAGGCATTGGCGTCGTGATCGAAGACGACCAGGGCGTGCGGCTCCGGACCCTCCATCGATGGCTTGGAGTCGCAACGAACAATGAAGCCGAGTACCACGCGCTGATCGACGGACTCAAAGCAGTCAAGGACTGGAGGCCGGATCGCCTAGAGGTCTACCTCGATTCGAAGCTTGTCGTCGAGCAGGTGACCGGCAAGTACAAGACCAAGAAGCCTGAGCTGCAGAAACTGCATGCCGAGGTAATGCGCCTTCTGAGCGAGTTTCCGGATGTTCAGTTCAAACATGTCGGACGGGAAGGTAACCGTGGTGCTGACCACCTTGCCAACATGGCGATCGACGCCCACGTACCGAAGAAGAAGTTCGGTGGCTAAGGTCACCTACTCGGTCGAAACCGACCTGGATCCGAAGGTGGTCTGGGCAGCGTTAACAGAATTCGGGCCGAAGCGCGCTGAGCTGTGGCCGGACCTCTCGCCGGCCTCATTCCAGGTGCTGGAGCGCGGGGAGACCTGGGCGCGGGTGCGGGAAGGAACGGCCGGCCTCGGCATCTGGTCGATCGAGCGGTACGAATGGAATGAACGTGTGATCACCGCCACGGTCGAGGAGGCGAATGCCGCCCAGTCGGGGGGAACATGGCGCATGGAGGTGCGTCCGCGCCCCGCCGGCGGCAGCGTCCTGACCATCGAGATGGACCGCCGGGCGAAGGGCTTCGTCGGCCACCTCATCCACGGCCTGTTCCAGATCACCAACGGGCGGTTTCTCGCGGCGCGGACCAGACGCATGCTTTCGAATCTGCGTGGGTAGACTTACTGGCGGGCCGAGGCGGACGGGTGACCGCCGGCGAAGTAAATAGCGTTGGAGGAAAGTCCGGGCTCCAAAGAGCAGGGCGCTGGGTAACACCCAGTCGGGGCGACCCGAAGGAAAGTGCCACAGAAAATAACCGCCCGGCAGCGGCTATCTCCGGAGAGCAGCTGTCAGGTAAGGGTGAAAAGGTGGGGTAAGAGCCCACAGGCGGCCGGGTGACCGGCCGGCCAGGTAAACCCCGCCCGGAGCAAGACCAAATAGGAGGACGTTTTAACGGCGGCTCGCCCAGTCCTCGGGTATCGGTCGCTAGAGATGCCGGGCAACCGGCGTCCCAGACAGATGGTCACCGTCTCGCAAGGGATACAGAACCCGGCTTATGTCCGTTCTCGGCCCACCTTCTGTATCCCTAGAGCCACAACTTGCAAGCCGCAGATTGCGGTCTCTGCTTCAAATGGCGTCCCACCGGTTGGCTGGGGCCGTCCGGCGCAGCTGCGGTGGCCACGCCGGACAAGATCTCAAGACCGAACTACCGCACTACCTCGAAGCGAGACTCACAGCATCCGTTTGCCGGATCTTCTCGGCTGCCGACTCGATCAGACCGACCACCTCGGCCGGATGAGAAACCATCGGCAGGTGGTTCGAATTGACCTCGACCACAGAGGCGCCCATCCGCTTGGCGAAAAGCCGCTCCGCGTCCGGTGGAATAGCCTCGTCACTCTGGGCGACGAGGTACCAAGACGCAAAGGTCTTCCACGCGACCTCGCCCATCACTTCGTCGAATGTGCTGACGGCCAACGGCTGCTGCGCTGCAAACATGACCTTGGCCTTGACGGGATCGACGTCGCCCGCAAAGTGACTGACGAAGTCGTCCTCGGGTAGCCACGCATACCCCTGCTTGTCAATATCCAGATGTGCGATCGCCGGGCTTGGCGGTCCTTGGGCCAAGAGGGCGCCGAGCGATTCACCCTGGTCGAGCCCGAACGCGGCGACATAGACGAGACCCGCCACGTTTGGCGCGTCGTTGCCGAGGGCCGTCATGATCTGGCCGCCGTACGAGTGTCCCGCCACGATTGTCGGGCCGTTTTGGCGCAAGAGAACCTCGCGGAGCCGTGCAACGTCGTCCGATAGCTTGGTCAACGCGAACTGTGGTGCCGTCACGTTGAATCCGTCTCTCTGAAGCCGCTCAATTACCGCGCTCCAGCTGGAACCGTCGGCCCAGGCGCCGTGAACCAGAACGATGTTGGGTAGCTTGCTCATCTCAAACTCCTCCAATTGATTGCGCAGCGTTCCTGTGGTGGCTGTGCGTCTCATTGGCACCGCATGGCCGCCTCGAGGTTCGCCGCAGTAAACAGAACGGTCTGTATAATCGCGCGTTGCGCGGATCCATTCCCGAAATCAGCGGGTTAGCGCGCCCGCCGAGTGGTGCGCTTGGTGGGGATGGCGGACTCGACCAACGCCTCGACCGCGGAGTGCGTCGCGGCCGCCGCACCTCGGCGATCGTGGTCCATGCGCGCGGCAACTGCCGCGCCGTCGTAAAGCAGCAGGAGTCGTCTTCCCAATTGTTTGGCATCGGTTGCGCCTGCGTCCTTGGCAAGGTCAGTGAACAGCGTCCTGAGCCAGGTTCGGTACTCCTCGGCGACGATTTCGCTTGCATCGCCAGGGCGCGCCTCCGCCGTTGCCATGATGAACCTGCACCCACGAAACGCCGACCCCGCCAGCAGCTCCTCAACCTCGGCGAAGATGCCGAGGATCCGCTTCCTTGGTGAGTCGTTCGCGGCCAAGATGCGAGCGATGCGCTCTTGCCTGCGCCCCATGTGCTGCTCGAGGTAGGCGCGAACGAGATCCTCCTTGCTGCCAAAGGTGTTGTAGAGGGTGGCCTTGGTGACGCCGGCACGTTCAGCTATCCGGTCGACGCCAACCACATGCACGCCTTCCGCGTAGAAGAGCTGATCGGCGGCAGCCAGCAACCGTTCCCGTGCAGATTGCCGCTGAAGAGTCTTCACAGTCATGCCTTGATCCTACTGACCGGTCTGTCTACCGATGTTTTCGAGCAGCACTTAGATGGCGGTTCGGCCGCCGTCGACAGCGATGGTTGCACCGGTGATGTAGCCGGCCTTTGGCGAGGCAAGGAAGGCGACCACTTCGGCTATCTCCTCGGCCTGGGCGGCGCGATTGAGAAGCGTCGTACTTCCCAGCCTCTCGGTTCGATCCGGTGCCGCTCCGCGTGTGAACACTGGACCCGGCGCGACGGCGTTTACGCGAACGCCCCTCGGGCTGAACTCTGCGGCCCAAGCACGAGCCAACGCAGCCTGGGCCGCCTTGGTCGCCCCGTAGGCCGCTCCTCCTGCCAGCCCGATCTGGCCGGCCATGCTTGCCACGTTGATGATGGAGCCGGCGCCGCGCTCGGCCATCTTCGGGGCAATTGCGGCGACCAGGAAATACGCCGATCGCACATTGCTTGCGAACAACGAGTCGAACATAGGGACAGCGAGGTCGGCAGTCGGTCCAAACCATGAAAACCCGGCGTTGTTGACCAGCACGTCAACGGCGCCGGCGTTCGCTGCCAGGCGAGCGATATCTTCCGGCGCGGTCAAGTCGGCAGGCACGAATCGCCCACGACCGCCGTTGGATTCGATCTCTTGGACGGTCTCCTTTCCGCGCTGTGAGTCCCGGCCGTGCACGATCACGTAGTAGCCGTCGCTCGCAAGCTTCAGTGCGATCGCTCGGCCGATACCAGATGTGGCTCCGGTCACCAGCGCGACCGGCGGCTCGAGATCGGCGTCGGGTTGGACGCTCATGCAAGCTCCTTTGCCGGCGGGCCTGGAAGGGATACTCTTTCTGGAATAGACAGACCGGTCTGTATTATTTCATGTACGTTCCGATCAGCCAGGTAAGTCAAGGGAGTCATCCAATGCCGATGATCGACGTCTATGCCACGGGCGGTACGTTCGCGAATCCGAAGGCCCTCGCGCGTGACCTGGCCGCCACGTTGATGAAGATCGAACAGGTTCCGGACATCCCGATGTTCCGCAAGAACACCGCGGCGTTCATCCACGACCTACCGGACGGCGCGCTCTCGAACGTCGAGGGAGACGGCGATTACGTCAGGGTGCAGGTACTCACCAACGCGGGGGCGCTCAACCGTGACAAGCAACTCGCCGTGGTCCGCCAGTTCACCGACCTGGTCGCGGCTGCCGCCGGCGATCCATCGCTTGAGGGGAGGACCTGGGTGCTGCTCACTGAGGCGATTGAAGGCGGGTGGGGCCTGGCTGGGCACGCCAACACCAATCCGGAGCTAGTCGACGCCGCTCGCGCGCAAATCGCAGAGCTTCAGCGCGCGAAAGGAGCGGGTGGATGACGCGCAGCGTCTAGCGCGATCTCGTAGGCAGGCCAGGCGACGCCGCTCTTACACTCGCGTCGATGTCCAGACCACAAGGTCCAGCCCTGCGCAGCCAGGTCCGCGATGAGGCATGGACGGATCGTGGGCGTGTTCTAGCTGCGCCGACCCGAGGTCGCGTCGCGCATTACGTGTTCGGGGTCGACCGTGGACGTTACGTACTCCGGACGCCCGAGAGGCCGATATGTCTGGATGGTGACGCCCCGGGAGGTGGTCTGCGAGCTGACCAGGTCGAGCGCGACGTCCGGACCGGAATCGGGGAACAGTCGTGTGCCCTGGCCGATGACGACGGGATAGGTGAGCAGGTCGAGTTGATCGACCAGGTCGTTGGCGAGCAGCCATCTGACGAGGGCACCGCTGCCGGGCACCAGCAGCGTGCCGTCTTGATGCGCCTTCAGATCACCGACGGCCGTGGCGAGGTCGCCCTGCAGGACAGTCGTGCCCGCCCACTGCGGGTCGGCGAGGCTGGTCGATGCCACGTACTTGGGCCGGCTGTTCAGCGCGGCGGCGATCGGGCTCGTGCTCGGATCGGCCATCGCTCCCCAGGAGCCGGCGAAGATCTCGTACGTCCGCCGGCCAAAGAGGAACGCGGCCGCGCCGCCGTAGACCTGGTTGAGATAGTCACCGGTTTCGGTGTCGAGAAGTGGTATGGCCCATCCGCCGCGCTCGAAGCCGCCGCTGCGATCCTCGTCAGGTCCGCCCAACCCCTGCATCACGCCGTCCACCGAGACGTTCGTCGTGGTCGTCAGTTTCATGGTCGCGGTTCCCTCCTCGCTGAGTTTGTCGTTGGTTGGCTGGTTGACTCGGTCACAACGGCTCTCCTCTGCATCTAGCGCTGGATAGTTTCTTCGGCGAGGATGGCATCGATCTGGCTGACGGCCTGGCTCAGTCCCTCTTCCGTGCCCATGGCCAGGACCTGCTCCATGGCCTCGGTGCTGGGGAACACGATCTCGATCGACATGCGCGTGCGTCCTTGTGCGACCTCCTCGATGCCGACGCGGATCGTGTTTATCGGCATTTCCGTGTTGGGCGTCCCGTCCGCGTTGGCAAAGCCTGCGCGGAAGAGAATGCGACGCGGCGGTTCGACCTCTAGGACGTCCCAGTAGCCGTGCGGCTGATCGCCGGCGGGCCCGGTCATGTAGGACTCGACGCGACCGCCGGGCGTCAGATCGTGTTTGGTGAAGGTGGCAGGGTAGGTCGGCGGCCCCCACCAGCGCTCGAGCTTGCGCGGATCCGCCCACAGCTGCCAAATGCTCTCGACCGATGCATCGAATTCGGCCTCAACGATCAGGGTGAGCCTCTGGGGATCCTTGCGGACAGCGGTGACGGTCATCGTTTGCTCTCCTTTGTCTCCACGGTGTCGATGGCGCCGGCCGTCTCGGCGACGAGCTGGTTCATGCGATCGATCCGAGCCCGCCACAGCCCCTCGTACTGGTCGAGCAGGCGGCGCGCGACGAGCAGCGCCTCGGGGTTGGTGCGGACGACCCTGCGGCGGCCAATGCGCTGCTTCGTGATCAGGCCTGCGCGCTCGAGAACCGCGACATGCTTCTGGACCGCCGCGAAACTCATCGGGTAATGGCTGGCCAGCTCGAGGACGCCCTCCTCGGCGTTGATCGCGCGGCGGACGATGTCGCGCCGTGTGTGATCCGCGAGGGCGGCGAACACGGGGTCGAAGTCCGGCGGCGCGATCTGCACTGATACAACCATACGGTTGTATTCAGCGTTGTGTCAAGCCGCGAGCCAGCGGCCCGCGAAGTGCCGATTGCGCAAATTGATACGCGATTTGTTGCGTATCAGACGTTCTCTAAATGCGGGGGAGACTGCCCGCTTGCGCCTCTTACGCGATTCGACAAGTTCACCGCATCGTGGTCGCGGTTTCGGGGGTGGCCTTCCTAGGGCATCAATGCAGGCGAAAATCCGAGTGAAAAGGAGTGCGAGGACGCAGGAGAGAAGGATCTCCATCAGGCGGAGAGGAGCAGAGCGACGCCGCGCTGAGCGCAGGTCCTTTACCGCCCACCGGCGACTCGCCCTTCGGCATCCTGCGAACGAGCGCAGGAATAGCCTTCGCCGGCGTGAACATCGGCGCAGCTTGACGACTCGCCGCGCACGGATCTAGCGACGAGCCGCCACCACCTCGGAACTTAAAGTCCCATTAGGCGCTCAGGCTCACCGGTTTGTCGCCCGGCGTGATCGGGTAGACTGACCGAGACGCATTGGTGCGTCGCCCGCTCGGGTCCTCTCTTCCTGTCACAACAGAGTCCTGTAGAACGCGGCAAATAAGAAGAAAAAGAGAGGCACCCTGGAGCTTCGTTGCAGACATTCGCCGAAGCCGGCGTGAGCGCGCGCGTTTTGGCCGCGCTGACCCGGCAACAAATCGAAACGCCGAATCGCGTTCAGCTGGAGTCGATCCCCGCCCTCCTAGATGGGCGAGACGTCGTCATCCAGTCACCCACGGGCAGCGGCAAGACGCTGGCCTTCCTCGTCCCGATCGTGGAGCGTTTTCAGCCCGGCAGCCCCGGTCCTCGCGCCCTGATCGTCGCGCCCACGCGTGAGCTCGCGATCCAGGTCGAGGCCGTTTTCAAGTCACTGGACTCCGGACTCCGTAGCGCGCTGCTCTATGGCGGCGTCAGCTACCACCAGCAGATGCAGAGCCTGAAACGCGGCACCGACGTCGTGATCGGCACCCCCGGACGGATCCTGGACATGATCCAGAAGAAGCTGGTCTCTCTCAGCCGCGTCGAATACCTCGTCCTTGATGAAGCCGACCAGATGCTGGACGCGGGGTTCGCGCTCGACGTCGAGCGGATCCTCGGCCTCACCTACTCACCGCAGACAGTCCTCGCGTCGGCGACGATGCCGGACTGGGTCTCGCGGATGATCGAAAAGCACTTGCAGGATCCGCTGCGGGTGAAGATCGTGACCGAAGGTCCATCTCTCCTCGAGCATGGCCTGGTCCATACCGACGCTGGTTTGAAGCTGCGCGTGCTCAGCGACATCCTCCGCCGGCATCGCGACGCGATCGTGTTTGGCCGCACCAAGCATGGCGTGCGCAAGCTGAACAAAGAGCTGCTGCGGCTGGGCCACAAGTCGGTGGAGCTGCAGGGCAACATGGCGCAGAACGCCCGCGACAAGGTCATGGAATCGTTCCGCAATCAGCGTGCCGACGTCCTGGTGGCCACGAACGTCGCCGCGCGCGGGCTCGACTTGAGCCACGTCGGCCTGGTGATCAACTACGAGCTTCCCGACACAGCCGAGGCAATGACTCACCGCATCGGCCGCACCGCTCGCAACGGAAACACAGGCCGCGCCCTCACCTTCATCACCGCTGACGACCACGAGAAGTGGGCGAAGCTGCGTCGCCAGGGCGCGCCTGCGCTGCGCAATGTGGACGCGTCGGCGTTCGCTCGTGTCGGCGATTGGCAATATCTCGAAGACACCGCGCACCCGATTGCGCCGGCTGCGGGCCGAACCCCCACGCGCTCTGGCCGGCGTCCCCGCCCGATGCGCGGCCGGCGGCCGAATCGCCCATCGAGTCGACAGTGACCTGGTAGCAGTCGGTAAGCTCCGGCGCTGTGGCCGGCTCCATCAAGCGTCAACGCCATGAGGCTCGCGTCGAGGCGATCGTCGAAAGGATTCGGGACATTCCCCGCGGTCACGTCCAGACCTACGGCGACATCGACCCGGTCGCGCCGCGCCTGGTAGGCCGCGTCCTGGCCACCACGCACGATGACCTCCCGTGGTTTCGTGTTGTTCGCGCCGACGGGACCATTCCGAAAGGAGAGCGGCAGCGGAATCTGTTGATTGAGGACGGCGTGCCGATGCGCGGCGATCGCGTAGATCTGGAGCGGGCGCGGGCTTGACTGTCGGCGTAGCTCGGGCGCAGGCAAGGGTCGGTCGCTGGCAGGCCTTCTGGATCGTGGCCGCGACCTTCGGGCTGTTTCTGTTCGCGGCCGCCGCGCCTTCGCCCCTGTACGCCGTTTATGCCGCCAAGTGGCACTTCTCGGCCATCTCGCTAACCGAAGTGTTCGCCGTCTACGCGATCGCCCTGTTGGTGGCGCTGCTGTTCACCGGGTCGCTGTCCGATTCGGTCGGGCGTCGGCCCGTGATCCTGGCCGGGCTTGCGATCCAGCTTGCGGGCATGCTGATGTTCGTCCTCGCCTCCAGCGTGGAGTGGCTCTTCGCCGCTCGCATCACGCAGGGAATCGCCACTGGCGTCGTAACCAGTGCGCTCTCGGCGGCGTCCGTCGACTTGCAGCCTCCCGAGCATCCGACACTGGCTTCGACGGTAAACAGCGCCACACCGATTCTCGGTCTGGCGCTCGGCGCGCTGGTGTCCGCGGCGATCGTGCAGTACGGCCCGGATCCCCTGCATCTCGTCTACTGGCTCATGCTGGCCGGCTTCGGCGTGGCCGCCGCAACCATCGCGCTGATCCCGGAGCCTGCGACGACGCGGAAAGCACTCAATCTGAGGCCGCGTGTGGGCGTCGAACCGGCCGTCAGACCAGCCTTCGTCGCCGCCCTGCCCAGTCTCATCGCAGGTTGGGGCGTCGGCGGTTTCTACCTTTCGCTCGGGCCCAGCCTCGCGCTGCAGCTGGCGGTGTCGTCCAATCGCATTCTGGGCGGTGTGGCCATCGCGCTGCTGGCCGGCATCGGCGCGTTGTCCATCATCGTGGTGCGTGCGTGGCCGGCCGGCCGCGCAATGAGGTCGGGCGCGATCGCCCAGGCTGTTGGACTGGCGCTGACCGTCGCGGCCGTGGCTCTCAAGGCTCCAGTCTTGTTCTTTATCGGGACAGCCGCGACCGGAGTGGGATTTGGCGTCGCATGGCTGGGCGTGCTCCGGAGCCTCGTGGGTCTGGCCTCGGCCACTGGACGCGGCGCGCTCCTCGCCGCCATCTTCATCGTCGCCTATCTGTCCTTTTCCATTCCCGCCGTGGTGGCGGGCTATGCGGTGACTCGCGTCGGACTCCACGACGCCGCGCTCTGGTATGGAGTCGCGGTCGAGATCCTCGCTTTGGCGGGCGTCGCGGGGACCCTGCTGATCAACCGCTCCGCCAGATAGCCGGGCTTACCATCAGCCTTATCAACGCCACCGCGATCAGCCCGCAGGCCGGCATCTTCGCCCTCGGCACGGCGTCGCACAGCTACGTCGAGTTCGCAATGGGGAGCGGGGTGGAGGCGAGAGACCTCGTCACGGCGATCGCCAGCCTGCGCGAACCCCGCACCACGATGGGCGGCGTCAACCTGGTGGCCGGGTTTCGGCCGGAGCTGTGGCGAAAGGTCGCCGCAGATGCTTCACCGCGTGGGCTCGAAGATTTCAACCGTGACGTCGTGGGACCGGGCGACTACCGGATGCCGGCCACGCAGCACGACGCGGTGCTCTGGATCTCCGGCAGCGCCTACGACGTCGTCTTCGACGTGGCAAGGCAGGCGATCGCAGCACTGGACCCCTTGGCGCTTGTAGCCGAGGAGACCTCGAGCTGGCCGTACCACCACGACCGGGACCTCACGGGATTCATCGACGGAACGGAAAATCCCAGCCTCATCGACGCACCGGACATCGCACTCAT
>VBGV01000294.1 GCA_005880755.1 Chloroflexota bacterium | reverse complement strand
CTTTGGGCCGAGCTGGCGATAGGCGAAATCCACGCCACCGGCCGCGACGGTGCGGGTGGATGCGTTCTTGTACGACGTGGTCACGCCGCTCTGGGCCGTTCCGTTGTCATTCATGGCAGTCTCCTGTTATCTCGGTCTGGTTCGTGGTTCGAACTTGGACTGCGCCCGGCTGTGACCTCTCCGGCGCGGGCTTTAGCTTGATTGACGCGCTTCTCTTCTTGCTTTGTGGAGTGAGGGTCGGAGCCTCCGGCCGGCAGACGATTGAGCTTCCGGATCTGCCTGTCAAACGCCCAGGCGGGAACGAAGCGACGCAGGGCGCTTACCCGACGGGCCGTCGAGCCGGCCGTGTACCGCAGCTTCGGCTTCGGGTCGGTCGCCGCCGCGACAATCGACTTGGCGACGGTGGCCGGATCGTCGCCGCCCGCCATTGCTCGCGCGATTACGCCGTCGAAGACCTGCCGCTGCTCCGCATAGATCGGCAACGGTGCGTCGGGCTGAATGGCCTTCGCGTCGAAGCCGGTCCTGGTATAGGCGGGCTCGACAAGGAGCACCCGAACGCCGTGCTCCCGGACCTCGTGGTCCACCGATTCGGAGTAACCCTCGATCGCGTGCTTGGTCGCGGCATAACTGCCCATGTACGGCGCGGGGACGAGCCCGAGCACGGACGAGATATTGATGATGCGTCCACTGGCTTGGGCGCGCATGTGCGGCAGGACGGCCTTCGTCATACGGATGAGGCCGAAGAAGTTGATGTCGAAGACGCGCTGGTCCTGAGCGACGGAACTTTCCTCGGCGGCACCCGCTGCACCGGTGCCTGCATTGTTGACCAGGACGTCGAGCCGCCCAAACCGCTCGATCACGCGCCGGACCACCGCGCTCACCGACTCGTCACTGGTCACGTCGAGGTCGAGGAACGTTACCCCGTCGCGCTGGGCGACACCCGATGCCTTCCGGCTCGTTCCGACTACCTCGAAACCGGCTTCGACGAGCGCGAGCGATGCTGCCTTCCCGATCCCCGAGGACGCGCCCGTCACGAGCGCTACCGGCTTGGCTGTTGTCATTTGCTACCTCCTTGACCTTTGAAGTACGATCATAATATAATGGCGGCAAACGCTAAGTCAAGGGTTCTTTAGAAGTGGAGGCGCGCATGGCTCGGTACGGGAAAGCGCACAAGCAGGCGACGAGGCAGCGGATCATCGAGGCGGCAGGCGGTCGGCTCAAGCGGGACGGCATTCACGGCTCGGGGATCGCCACACTCATGGCAGACGTGGGGCTGACCAACGGCGCTTTCTACGCCCACTTCGATTCCAAGGAGGATCTCGTCGCAAGGGCCGTCGCCGAACAGCTACGCGAGCAGCGTGAGAGCTTCAGCGCGCAGCCGCCGGGCCGCGCCGGACTCGAGCAGATTGTGCGCGCGTATCTCTCGGTTGAGCATCGAGACAACCCCGAGAGCGGCTGCCCATCCGCTGCGCTGCTCGACGAGATCGGGCGCTCGCCGGACGCCATAAAGCGCGCCTACACCGACGGCCTGCTGGTGGTGATCGACGACATCGCTACGCGCCTGGCGTCGGACGATCCGAATTGGGCACGTACGAAGACGCTCAGCGTCTTCGCCATGATGGTCGGGACGCTCCAGGTCTCCCGCGCCCTGGCCAATCGACAGCTCGCCGACGAGGTCCTCGAGCAGGGCATCCAGAACGCCCTCGCTTTACTGGGCGTCGCGCATCCGAGCATGAGCGGGCGCTGATGGCTCGCGCAGTCGATCTTCGGCTCGATGCGATGAAGCTGGCCCAGGACGGCAGGGTGCTCACCGCAACCGCCGTCGCACCGCCGCTGAACTTCGTCACCACCGAGTTAATCCGCGATCTCGACCGGCTCACCGCCGCCGTAGACACCGACGACACGGTGGGCGCGGTCGTGCTCACCGGTGGCCTGCCCGGCCGCTTCCTCATCCACGCCGATCCAAGAGAGCTGGCCGGGATGGTCGAGCTCCCGCACCCGTTCGTGCCCGTCGGAGCGGTGAGGCCATTCCTGTGGGTGGTCGATGTTGCCCTGCGGCTCCCAGGCGCGGCACGAGCGATGGAGCGGTTCGGCGGCGGTCTCGGCGTTGGCCTGGTGTGGTTCCATCGCTGGAAGCAGACGACATTGCGGATGAACCGGTCCGGTGCCGTCTATGTGGCGGCCATCAACGGTCCCGCGCTGGGCGGCGGGCACGAGATTGCGCTGGCCTGCGACCTGCGCTATGCAGCGGATGCCGAGCATGTACGGCTCGGCCAGATCGAAACACTCGGCTGCCTGATTCCCGGCGGCGGCGGAACCCAGCGACTTACAAGGATGCTCGGCGCGGCGAAGGCGCTCGAGCTGACCCTCGAAGGAGCACCGTTCGATGTGGGCGAGGCGTACCGCCTCGGCCTGGTGCACCGCGTGATCCCGGAGGACCAGCTGCTCGTCGAAACCCAGGCCACCGCAGCCCGTCTGGCCTCCCGCAACCCGGTCGCGGTCGCTGAGTTGAAGC
>VBGV01000293.1 GCA_005880755.1 Chloroflexota bacterium | reverse complement strand
TCTCCTTGGCGAGGTGACCGACACCCGGCTTGAATTCCTGGATGCGACCGTCCGGCGAGCGGCTTCCTTCAGGGAAAAGGACGAGGTTCCAGCCCGACTTCAGCAGTTGGCTCGAGCTGTGGAGCTGGGCCTGCGCGCCGCCTGTTCGGGAGAAAGGAAACGTGTTGAGGAACAGGCTGACGATGTTGCCGAGGATGGGGTGCTTGAACCAGTAGTCGGCTGCGGCCGCGACCACGGTGCGGTCTCTTGCTTGGTCTGTCAGCGAGTGGAGGACGAGCGAGGTGTCGGCGTGGCTCGAGTGGTTGGCCGCGAAGATCACCGGCCGCTTCAGCTCCCTCACCCACTCCCGCCCCTCGACCTTGGGGTGAGTCATGGCTTCGGTGAACGGAATCAGCAGGACATGCTGGATGAGGTAGCGGATCGACCGCACGGGCTCAACGCGCGCCCACCCGAGGTCGCTCGCGGGCGGCGGTACGACCGCTCCTTGCTCGGGCCAAGTGTGTGGGCGCGGCGTGTCCCAGTGCCATGCCTTCCGCACTCTCCTGACGTCGTCGATCGCGCCGCCGGCGACGCCGGCGAGCCTGGTGAGCGGACCTTCCGAATACCAGGCCAATCAGCGAATCCGGCCGTTGATCTTGGTCACCGCGCCGGGCGCCTCCGTCGCGTCGTTGAAGGCGATCATCGCGACCTCGAACTGCTTGTTCTCCCAGAACGCGACGTAGACGGCCAGACCCGCGACATCGATTGAAAGCACCGTCGAGTTGTCACCGAGGCCGGTTGTGGCGCCGACCTGGACGGTTCCGCCGGCCGCCTTCAGGTTGGCGACGTCGGAGTCGCTGAGGTGGAAGTCTTTCGACGTCACCTTGTAGCTCGCCGAAGCCGATGTCGAATCCTTGAACCGAATCGCGTACACGTACGCGACCTTCCCCGACGGAGTCCCGGCTGCGAACTGGCCGCAATCGGTCGCGTTCGCGGCGTAGACGGCGATGTAGCTGTCGTTTGCGCCAGCGGCCTTGAGGTCTTCCCAGGTGGTCTTGTCGGTCTTGTACTGGTCAGGGTTCTTGGTCTCCTCGGCCTTCAGGTAGCTCTCGTACGACCCACTTTCGGAGCATTTCTGGAGTCCGGGAAAGTCAGAGGAGCTCTGGGCGACGCTTTGCGCCGAAGCCTGGGTCTGCACCCCGAGGCTGGGTCCGGACCCACCACCACCGCAAGCCGCGAGGGCGACGGCGCCGAATGACATGGCGACGAGGAAGCGATTCATCTAATCCACCTCACACAACATGATGGGAGGCATCCGCAGATGCGTCACGCTTGGATAACGCCCGACGGTCTGCTCTGCCATCTCGAATGCGTCTTCGAGGGTGGTCGCGCATTTGAACCCGAGCCGGTGGACGACGTCGCGGTCGGCCCCCACGAAGATGACGTCGCCCGCGTGCTCCATCGCGTGCGCCGCCCAGATCCACGCGTAGTGCGGGTGGATGCCGTGGTAGGCGTGTGACTTGCGGTAGAGCTGGCGGAACCATGGGTCTTCAGCGAACCGCACCTCGTACTTCTTTTCGATCTCGATCGGATCCTTGGTATCCGCCAGCACCTCGTCGTAGTAGTCGATGTAGCTCGGGTGCTGGACCGCATCGAACTCGTAGCGGCAGGGATGGGTGAGGATCAGCACTCCCCCCTTCCGCAGCACCGGCTTGTTGCGGTAGAAGTTGAAGAGGTAGCCGAGCCCCATGCACACGACCAGGATCGGGTTCATGGCCGAGTTGACGTTGTAGGGCCCGAGATACGGGACGCCGAGAGTGACGATGTCCGTCTGGCCTTCAACTTGCACATTGATCTGCTTGCGCACCGCCTCGAGCGTCTTGTCATGCACCGCGTCCACCTGACCCGCATGCACCGCGGTCATCCCGTACGGCGCGCGCATGGCGTGAAAGACGCTGCGCTTGAACGCCGGAGGCATGATGTCGGTCATCTGCTTGGTGGCCAGGAACATGGCCTGGTCCTGCGGCGTCCAATCGGTCTCTCGCTTCTGCATGAAGTTGGCCACCGCCGGGAACGCGTGGTTGTTGACGGTGGTCTCGATGTGGAACACGCGCACGGTGTCCTCGATAAGCTGGCCCTGCCGGATGCATGAGTGGTGCAGCGCCGAGTCGGGCGGGTTCATGTACGACCGCGACGCAAGAAGCGTCTTGGCGTTGTGATGGGCGCGGATGCTTCGGAACGAGGCCAGCCCGGTCGACATCGACTTGTGGCCGCCGTCCATCGGGACCAGGGTCAGGTTCACGTAGATGACGAGGTCCGATTCCGCCGCGCGCCGGTTGAGCGTGACCTCCTCGTTCTGCGCCGTCTTGCCGACATAGACGTTGTTCTCGGGGTCTTCGCCGTCGTGCTGATAGAGGCGGTCGGGATGAAACGTCGCAAAGATGCGCTCGCCGACGATGTGGCGCAGCTCGTCCTCAGTCATTCTCCGGTGCAGGCCCAGCGCCGCGATGATGTGCAGGTCATCGATGCCGGCCTCTGCTGCCATGTCGATGACCTCTTCCATCACGAGCTGGCGCACGTCGGGCGCCGCCATCGGAGGCAGTGGCAGGGACAGGTCGTCGAAGGCAATCGTCAGCTTCATCCCGCGTCGCAGGAGCGCCTTGAGTGGATCGTCTTCCAGCGGTTTGGCGATCGCGCGTTTGATGGCACGCTCGGGGTGCGCGATCGGTTCGAGCGGGTCGGGCGGATAGACGATGCGCGCGCCCAGCGGCATTTTCTCCAACCGGATGCCCTCCCCGAAGTGGAAGAGCACCGGCGGCGTGTTTCGATCAACCTCG
>VBGV01000304.1 GCA_005880755.1 Chloroflexota bacterium | reverse complement strand
CTTTCCGAACACGGAAGTTAAGCCCTCCAGCGCCGATGGTACTGCCGGGGTAACCCGGCGGGAGAGTAGGTCGTTGCCGAGCGTTCTATTCAAGTCCCGCGGCCTTTCGGGGTGGCGGGACTTGAATTTTTCAGGGGAGCGCGGGTTCTGGTTCGATGACGCTTTCCGGCCGCAGCTTCGGCAGCAGCACGTAGCAGCGGATGCTCAGCAGCAACAGGAGCCCGACCAGCGCCACCAGTACGTCCATCACCACCTGTCCCACCCGCGCGTGGAACAGGAAGATCAGCGTGCCTTCGACCACCACCCCGAAGGCGAGGATCGGCACGAAGACCCGGTCGTGCACGGCCATGAAGAACTGGACCAGCAGGTTGTCCAGCGACAGCGCGAGGCCGATCACCCCGACCGGAAAAACGAGCGGGATCGCGTCGCGGAAGCTCGGCCCGAACAGGACCCCGACCACCAGCCAGGGCACGACAGCAAAGACCAGCAGGGCGCCCGCGCCCAGCGCCGTGAGGATGCCCGCCGACCAGAGGAGGATGCGCCCGGGGTGCTCGTCCTTGGCGACCGCTTCGACCACGCGGGGAAACAACACCTGGCTGACGCTCAGTGTGAGGAAGAAGAGGATCGTGCCGATCTTGTTGAGACCGCCATAGATGCCCCCGTCGTGGCTGTTCAGGTAATGCTCCGCCAGGATGACGTCCTGGTTGTAGAGGATCTGCACGCCGATGATCCCGGCGGCCGCGGTGAGCGAAAAACCCGCCATGACACGCAAACGGACGCGCGTGGCGGTGCCACGGAAATGGTCGCGGAGCGAGTAGAGACCTAGACAGAAAACAAAGGCCAGGCCCACGAACACCGCAGCCATCGCTCCCGAAACGGCGTATCCCGCTTTGAGAAGTAGGACGACGACCACCGTGCGGATGATCAGCTCCAGCGAGAGGTTCAGAGACAACGCGGTGAATCGCTGCAGGCCCTGCAGGATGCCTCGAGGGATGGCCACCTGCCAGATGAGCGCGATCGAAAAACCGAGGATGAGGATCGGGATGGTCGAGCCGAGGTGCTCGAACGCGGCGATGGGCCGGGCGAACAGCGTTGTGAGGAGGATGAACAGGAGACACGGGATGGCGATCAGGCGCACGGTGCGGGCCAGCAGCGAGCGCACACCTGGGTCGCCGCGCGCGTTCAGCATGGCCGTGTACCGGGCGAGGACGGCGATCAGGATCAGCGCCGGGCCGGTGCCAACCGAGTAGACCGCGATCAGGAACGCAACCTGCCCATAGGTGGCCGGGCCGAGCACGCGACCCGCGATGGCGTGATAGACGAAGCCCCCGATCCCGGCGACGAGACCGCCGAAGAAAAGGACGAGATTCTGCCGGACCAGCCGGTTTCGCAGGAGCTGGGCCAGGCGCTGGCTCAGACCCAGTCGCTGCACGTCCGCCGATTTTAGAGCCGCGTCCGGGGATAATTCTTGGCCGATGCCCGAACCAGCCAAGCCAATCGTCTCAGCACTGATCGTCAACCGCAACTCAAAGGACGAGCTGCTCGAGTGCCTCAAGTCGTTTTTCGCGAGCGCAGACATGCCGGTGGAAGCGGTCGTGGTGGACAACGACTCGTCGGATGGCTCCCCCGCCGCGGTCACGGATGAGTATCCCCAGGCGACGGTGCTCGTCCAGTCGAAGAACCTGGGCTACGGCCGCGCCGCCAACCTCGGGCTCGAGCGCTGCCAGGGCCGATTTGTCCTGCTCCTCAGCCCGCAGGTCGTCCTCGACCCCCAATGTGTCGGGCGGCTCGCCGACTTCTTGCTCACGCGTCCCGACGCAGGCGCGGTCGGCCCGCGTCTGATGCTGCCGGACGGCCGTCTCGACCCGGAAGCGCGGCGGGCTTTTCCGATCCCGAGCACGCTTTTCTACCAGACCGTCGGCCTGAGCAAGCTCTTTCCGAAGAGCCCTCGTTTCGGCCGGCACAACATGGGACACCTTCCCGAGTCGGATGTGCACGAGATGGACGCGGGAAGCGCGGCCTGTCTGATGCTGCGCCTGTCAGCGCTCGACCGGGTGGGCTTTTTCGATCCCCGCTATTTCATGTTCGGCGAGGACCTGGACCTCTGCTACCGCTTGAAGCTCGGCGGCTGGAAGATTTTCTATCTGCCTGCGGCGACCGCCACGCATCGGCCGAAGGCCGCGGCGCCGGACCGGCGGCGGCAGATCACGTACGAGCGCCACCGGGCGATGTGGACGTACCACTTCAAGCATCATTCCGAGGACGTGTCGGCATTCGGCAACGGCCTCGTCTGGGCGCAGATCTGGGGCCGATACGTGGCCGAACGCGTCCGGGACACCGTGACCCGAAACAGGCGCGCGGCGACCTAGATGTACCACCAGATCTCGCGCAACAAGCGGAACAGCGTGATCGTGATCGTGGGCTTCCTCGCCGTGTGGCTCGTGGCCGGATTGATCATCGGATGGCTGGCCTATGGCCAGGGAGGCGCCGTGGCGGGCGCGATCGTCCTCGGCCTGCTCGGGGTTGGCGCGGCACTCTATGCCTACTACTTCGGATCGGCGACGGTGCTGGCCGCCATGGGCGCGCAGCCGGCGGACCCGCAGCAGTATCAGCAGCTCCACAACATCGTCCAGGCGCTGGCCATCGGCGACGGCCTGCCGCTGCCCAAGGTTTATGTCATCAACGATCCAAGCCCGAACGCGTTCGCCACGGGACGCGATCCCAACCACGCCGCGGTGACCGTGACCACCGGGCTGTTGCAGATGATGAATCGAGAGGAGCTCGAGGGCGTGCTGGCCCACGAGATGAGCCACATCAAGAACTTCGACGTGCGGTTGCTCCTGGTCGTCGCGACCATGATCGGGATGGCCGCCCTGATCGCGAGTGCGTTCTGGAACAGCGTGGGTCGAATGCGAATGCGCGGGCAGGGCGCGCTGATCGTGCTGGCGATCGGCATCGTGTTCACGCT